>JAZRMD010000147.1:0-2888 GCA_045647285.1 Acutalibacteraceae bacterium | reverse complement strand
CGTTGGAAGCCGGTCTATATCATCCGGCACCGCCCGTCTGTGAAGATACCACCGACCGGGTCACCCTGGTCCCCTGCGCGGACGTGTATGAGGAATGCGCTTACGTGGCGCGCCGCATCCGGCGGCTGTTACGGGAAGGCTATCGGTGTGGGGATATTACCCTGGTCACCCGTCAGCCGGACGCCTATCGGGGTATACTGGAGGATGCGCTGGAGGAGGCGAATATTCCGTACTATATGGATGCCCGGCAGGACATTCAATGCGAGCCCCTTATCGTGTACATGCGCACCGCCCTGCGTATGGCAGTGGGGGGTATACGGGCCGAGGAAGTGTTGCGTCTGCTTAAGACCGACTTAGGCCCCCTATCCCCCACCCAGACGGCGCAACTGGAAAACTATCTGTACCTATGGAGGCTGGACGGCGACGCCCTGCGGTCCCCCTTTACCGAAAATCCGCTGGGGATGGACTCTAAACCAACCCCCCGAAGCGACGCCTTGCTCAACACCTTGGAGGACTGGCGGCAACAGGTCGTGGGGCCCCTGGAAGCCCTACGTCAAGACCTGAAAGGCACGTGTACCGGCCGACAGTTTGCTATGGCCGTGTACCGCTTCCTCACCCGGGGAGAGGGCTTACCCCTGCGGATCGCCCACCGGGTACAGGCGTTGGAAGAAATGGGCGAACCCTTACAGGCCCAACGGGAAGCCCGGTTGTGGGACGAGGTTATCGGCGTACTGGACCGGTTTGCCTCGGTATTGGCGCACCAAACCTTGACCGCCGCCCGGCTGGAGGACCTGTTTGGTCTTCTGGTGGGCACCATCGATATAGGGCATATTCCCCAAGGTCTGGATACGGTAACGGTGGGTTGCGCCGACCGTATCCGGTACACCAACCCCCGGGTGGTGTTTATACTGGGGGCCAATGAAGGGCAATTCCCTGCCTACCCGGAAACCGCCGGTATCCTGACCGAAGAGGACCGGCGGCTGTGGGAAGCCCACGGTATCCGGCTGTACGGGGACCTGCTCCACCGGTGTGTGGAAGAGCGATACTACGTCTATATGGCCGTGGCGGCACCGTCCGAACGGCTGTTTATCACCTACCTGACCGACGGGGAAGAAGCGCCTTCCCCCTTAGTGGAAGCGGTGCGCCGTATTCTGCCCGGCCATAGCCGGGAAGAGGCGGTAGCCACCGACGGCCGGGACCTGGAAACCGGCGAGGAGATCTTCCGCCGTCTGGCGGCGGATTACAGCCGTTCCACCCCGGTCACCGAAGCCTTGCGGACCCTGACCGCAGAGGACCCGATGTATAGCGGTCCCCTGCAAGCCCTGTCCCGGGTAGCGGAGCAGACCCCTTTCCGTCTGCAAGAGGATACCATCAGCCGGGGGCTGTTCGGGCAGGATATGTGCCTGTCCGCCAGCCAGACCGAACTGTTTCACAAGTGTCCCTTTGCCTATTTTTGCCGGTATGGGTTGCACATAAAGCCCCGTCCGGTGGCGCAGGTGGACGCAGCGGCCTTTGGCAGTATCGTCCATTACGTGATGGAGACCCTCCTGCCCACCTACACGGCGCCCCAAGGTCTGGTGGAGGAACTGCGCAACGAAGATGGCAAACGAAAAGACTGGGATGAGGACAAGGTGCTGGCCGCCGAGCAGGATACCCAAAGCCGGCTCACCGCCCGGCTGCAGCAGGACGTCCACGCCTGTGTGACCGCCTATGCGGACACCTTACATACCGACCGTCACGCCCCCACCGGCAGTTTTCTATACCGCTTGCTGTTGGCTGAACGGGCCGCCGCCAATATGCTGTGGCACGTGGTAATGGAACTGCGGCAGAGCGCCTTTACCCCGGTGGACTTTGAGCTAAACATACACCCGGCCGAACGGGAGGAGGAGGGTATCCTCTCCTTGCGTCTGCCCATTGACGGCGGCTCGGTGCAGTTGTCCGGCAAGGTGGACCGGGTGGACCTGTACGTGCGTCCCGACGGCACCGCCTTTGTACGGGTGGTGGACTACAAGACCGGCAACAAGGAGTTTAAGCTGGGCGAGGTGTTCTCCGGTATCGGCACCCAGATGCTGCTATACCTGTTTATCCTGTGTGACAACAGCCGCCGGTACACCCAAGACGGGGCGCCTCTGCGCCCGGCCGGCGTACTGTACCATCCCCTGTCCGACCTGTTGGTGGAACGGGGTGCCGACGATGCCCTGACCGCCCGGCTCAAGACCATGCAGATGGATGGCGTGGTGCTGGATGACCCGGCCACCATACTGGCTATGGATAAAGGGGGCAACAAGACCTTTATCCCTGCCGGACTCAAGAAGGACGGCAGTACCACCGGTCCGGTGTTGCGGCCGGAACACTTTGACCGTCTGCGCAAGGTTATCGAGCAGTTGCTTATCCGTATGGGTAACGACCTGCTGGCCGGTAACATTGCCGCCTTGCCCCTGTGCAACGATACCTTTGACGCCTGCGAATACTGCGATTACCGGGCGGTGTGTGGCCGGGATAAGGAAGACCCGTCCCGGCACTTAAGCGTACCGGGCACCGCCGCCGCCATACAACAATTGGAGGAAGAAGATCCGGAGGAGGTGACCGGCTGTGAGTGATAAGCAATGGACCCCCCAACAAAAAGCCGGTATTACCGCCACCGGCGGTACCCTGCTGGTGTCTGCCGCCGCCGGCTCCGGCAAGACCGCCGTGCTGGTGGAACGGGTTATCCGTATGATTACCGCCGAGCAGGATCCGGTGGACGTGAATCGCCTGCTCATCGTCACCTTTACCCGGGCGGCGGCGGCCGAAATGCGGCAACGACTGGGAGAAGCATTGGCCAAAAAACCCGCCGAACAGCCGGATAACCATATCTATCAGCGGCAACAGATGCTGTTGCCCCAGAC
>JAZRMD010000146.1:0-4157 GCA_045647285.1 Acutalibacteraceae bacterium | reverse complement strand
CCTGGGCACGAGCCACGATGGACTCGGTCATAGCGATGACGTCCCGGTCACGTAAGGGAAACCCTTCTATCTCGGCGGCTTCCAGTACACTGGTAGCCACGATGGCGGCTAGGTCGTCCCCCTCGCGGATGATGGGGCAACGAATGCCACGGGATACGGTGCCAACACGACGTGCGGTATCTGACATAATAAAGTCCTTCCCTTTCTGTAATCGGAATAAAAACACCAAACGCCGCCCCGTACACAAGCGCCTCCGGCTCGTGATGCCGGTGACGGCGTTCTTTATTGCTTTTAATACTGTAGTATTATATCTCATTGTGGCCTTGGTTGCAATAGGATATGCGTAATTTTTTGTATTTGCACAAAAAAATCCGCAGATGCCCACACGGTATCTGCGGATTTGATTAAAACGAGCGTATCCACTGGGCGCTCAAGGGCGCCCAACGGTCCACACCGGCCGGGCCGTCCTTGCCCAGGCCCACACCGTGTCCCCCAAAGGGGAACACGTGCAGTTCGGTCTGTACACCCTTCTGGCGCAGAGCCGCCGCCATCATCAGCGAGTTTTCGAAGGGGACCAGCCCGTCCTCGGCGGTGTGAAATAGGAAGCAGGGGGCGGTGTGCTCGTCCACCCGTTTTTCCAGCGAAAAGGCATCCTTGTCCGCCGGGTAGCGGTCACCCAACAGATTCTCAAAGGAGCCTTGGTGCCCCTTGTCCCCGGCGGTGATCACCGGATAACACAGAATAGCGCCGGTGGGCTTGGACGAGATGGCGCACAGGTCATCCACTACGGTGGGGTCGTCGGGCAGTACGGCGGTGGACGCCGCCAAATGACCGCCGGCAGAGAAGCCGCACACGAACACCCGGTCCGGGTCTACTCCCCATGCGGCCGCATTGGCCCGGACCAGACGGATGGCACGCTTAGCGTCCGCCTGAGGGGCCGGGTAGCGGTTGGGGGCCACCCGGTAATGCACCACGAAGGCCTGAAAGCCGCAGCTGTTATAAAACTGCGCAATGGGCTCCCCCTCGTGGGGTGCCCGGTTGCAGTAACCGCCGCCGGGCAACACCACCACCGCCGGCACGGGGCGGTCGGTGTCGATAAGATAGGCGATCATCTTGTTGGGGGTGTCCGCCTCGGGGCACAAACAGGGAATCTCCCCGTCCCACAAAGCAACGTCAAAGACCATATTATCGCTCCTCCCGGAAATAGGGCAGACCCAGACTCTGAGGGGGCTGATGCTTCTTACTGCGCATACTGGTAATGACCAGCACCAACACGGTAACGATGTAGGGAAGCATCTTAAACAGCTCTTTGCCGGCAAAGCTCACGCCGGGGATATAGCTGCTGGCCACGTACAGGGCGCCAAACACGATGGAGCCAATGATGGCCAGATTGGGTTT
The DNA here is from genome assembly GCA_045647285.1 of Acutalibacteraceae bacterium. GTDB lineage: Bacteria > Bacillota > Clostridia > Oscillospirales > Acutalibacteraceae > UBA5905. The sequence goes on along the minus strand of JAZRMD010000146.1, from coordinate 2,759 downwards.
CCACACGGTAAAGATGACCAGGGCAATGGCCAGCCAGCCGATGGCGTCTACGCAGTATTCCCAGTTGCCCTTAAGGTAGTCCATAATGAAGGACAGACCGCCCAGGCCGGCCACAGCGCAACCCACACAGGTGGCCACGTACCGATACCGGGACACGTTGATGCCGGCGGCGTCGGCGGTGGCCGGGTTTTCCCCCACCGCACGCAGATGCAGACCCAACCGGGTCTTGTTGAGCACGAAGGTGGTGCCCAGCGCAATGGCCAGAGCCAGATAGAAAAAAACGCCGTGGCTCAGAAACACTTCGCCAAACCAGCCCAGGTCCTTGGCAAAGGGCAGACAGGCGGCAAAGTACTTGCCACCGGTGGAGAAGATGGCGTCCGCCTCACCGATGATGTACTCGGACATACCCACGCCCAGGGTGGTGATGGCTAAGCCGGTCACGTTCTGGTTGGCCCGTAGGGTCACCGTGAGGAAACTGAACAACAGCCCCATCAAGGCCGCACTAATAAGCGCCGCCAGTATGGGCAACAGTACCGCCAGTACGGGGATAACCTGCTCCACCCCCACGGCGGTAAAATACATATACTCCACGTAACAGCCGCAGGCGGCGCCCACGCACATAACGCCGGGGATGCCCAGGTTGAGGTGGCCGGCCTTTTCGGTGATGGTCTCACCGGTAGAGCCCAGCAGGAAGGTCATACCCAGACGGATAGCGCTGACGAGAAAGGCTACCATTACGCTTCCTCCTTTCGGTTCTTACGCACAACCACACGGTACTGCAGGAAGAACTCACAGCCGATGATAAACAGCAGGATAATACCCGACACGATGGACGAGATGGACCGGTCGATGCCAAAGTCGGTGGACACCTGCGCCGCGCCCCGGTCCAGGAACACCAGCAGGAAGGTGGTGAGCACCATATAGAAGGGGTTAAACTTGGCCAACCACGCCACCATAATGGCGGTAAATCCACGGCCATCCACGGTGGTGGTGCTGACCGTATAGCTGGTGCCTCCCACCAGCAGAAGTCCGGCCACGCCGCAGACCGCACCGGACAGCAGCATGGTGCGGATAACCACCTGGCGCACGTTGATACCAATGTATCGGGCGGTGTTTTCGCTTTCTCCCACCACGGTAATTTCGTACCCTTGCTTACTGTACTTGAGGTAAATATACATCAGGGCGGTCAGCAACAACACCACGATGGCGTTGAGCAGAGCCGTCTGGCCGCCCAGCTTGGGCAGACCGTACTCGGGCATAACCGACAGTACGCCGGAACCGTTGGTAACGAACATCTTAAGAAACCAGGCGGTCAGTTGGATGGCCACGTAGTTCATCATCAGGGTAAAGAGGGTTTCATTGGTGTTCCACCGGGCCTTAAACAGGGCCGGCAACACCGCCCACACCATACCGGCCAGGACGCTGGCCGCCACCATCACGATGATGAGCAACCAATAGGGCAGTACGTCCCCCAAAAACAGCATACACGCAGCACAGGCCAGACCGCCTACCAGGGTCTGTCCCTCGGCGCCAATGTTCCAGAATTTCATCTTAAACGCCGGGGCCACCGCCAAGGATACGCACAACAGCATCGCCATATCCTGTATCAGATTCCACCGACGGCGTGGCGTGGCAAAGACGCCCTCCACCATAGACCCGTACACGTCCAGCGGATTTTCGCCGGACACCAGGGTGATAAGCAGGCCGGATACCAGCAAGGCGATCAGGATAGCCACGCCCCGGACCAACAGCTTATAGTGCCAGGTCAGGGTGCCGGGATCACACTTGACGATGTGCAATAGGGGGGTGCGCTTTGTTTCGGTCTTTGCCATATTACTCCTCCCCTTCCTCGTTGGACTTGGTCATCAGCAGACCGATCTCATCCTTACGGGCGGTACGCCCGTCCACCAAGCCGGTCACACGGCCGGCGTTAATGACCAGGATCCGGTCACACAGTTCCATCAGCACGTCCAGGTCTTCGCCTACAAAGATGACCGCCACCCCTTGCTCCTTTTGCTTGTTGAGCAGGTTGTAGATGGTGTAGGAGGCGTTGACGTCCAGGCCACGCACCGGGTACGCCGCCATCAGCACCGAGGGCGCCGAAGCGATCTCCCGGCCCACCAGTACCTTCTGCACGTTACCGCCGGACAGCTGACGCACCGGGGTGGTGGCACCGGGGGTGACCACCTGCAGGTCCTCAATGATATGCTCCGCCAGGTCCCGGGGCTCCCGGCGATGCAGGAACATACCCCGGCCCTTCTGGTAGCTACGCAACATCATATTATCCACGATGTCCATATTACCCACCAGGCCCATACCCAGTCGGTCTTCCGGCACGAAGGATAGGCGTACGCCCAGGTCCCGTATCTGCAAGGGGGTCTTGTCCCTCAGATTCTCTTGCGCACCGGTCTGGGGGTCCATATAGGTCACCTCGCCGGCGGTCAGGTGATGCAGGCCGGCAATGGCCTCCAGCAACTCCCGTTGCCCCGACCCGGCGATACCGGCAATACCCAGTATTTCGCCGGAATAAGCGGTAAAGGAGATGCCGTCCAGCACCGCCCGGCCCTCTTCGTTGACGCTGTGCAGGTCCCGGACCACCAGACGCTCCTGGGGATCCTTGGGCTGGGAGCGTTGGATGTTGAGTTCCACCTTCACGCCCATCATCATTTCGGTCAGCAGGGATTCATCCGCCTGGGCAGTCTGTACCGTGCCGATATGCTCACCCCGGCGCAGCACCGCCACCCGGTCGGAGATGGACA
>JAZRMD010000145.1:0-3696 GCA_045647285.1 Acutalibacteraceae bacterium | reverse complement strand
AATTTAACTATATTCCTTTATATTTGCGTCGGGTCGCCATACCGCCCCGGATATGCCGTTGGGCTTTGTTGACTTCCAAGATGGTGCGCACCTGCCCGTACAACTGGGGATTGACCTTGCGCAACCGTTCGGACACGTCCTTGTGTACGGTGGACTTGCTGATATGGAAACGTTTGGCCGCCGCCCGGACGGTGGCGTTGTTTTGCAATATGTATTCGCCTAATTCAATTGCGCGTTCTTCCACAGCGCCTTTCATCTTCATCACCCCATTAAAGTGTTCTGTACACTATATGTGGGTAACAGAAAATATATACCAACAGGCGTCACCACGATCGGCGACGCCTGTTTTCTCTTGATATTCAGCCGTTCACCGGCAGATCCATTGCTTCCGGCGTGCCTCCATCCAGGCCAAAACTCACCTGTAACGCCCGATCAATGCGGCGCATAGATACGTCGTCCAGCCGTCCCATATGCTCCTTAAGACGACGCTTGTCCAAGGTGCGTATCTGCTCCAACAGAACGATAGAATCCCGTTGCAGGCCGCTACCGGTAGCGTGAAGCTGTATATGGGTAGGTAACTTGGTCTTATCTTTCTGACTGGTGATGGCCGCCGCAATCACCGTAGGACTAAAGCGATTGCCTATGTCGTTCTGCACGATCAATACCGGGCGGATGCCTCCTTGTTCGGAGCCGACCACCGGGCTCAGATCTGCATAATAGATATCTCCTCGATGTACCGTCATACCCTTGCACTCCTTATGTGATTCTACCTATCTGCCCTGCATATACAGTATGAGCCGGACAATGGACAATTATGCCGCCGGTCATCAAAAAATCATGGACAAGGCTTACACTATAAGGTATGCAAAAACGGTTACACACGTGAAAAAAGAGACTGAACAGGTCAGTCTCTTTTTGTTGTTATTGTGCAGTTGTAGGGGTGGTAGGCAAACGCTCCGCATTGTTGAACACAGCGCGAAGCTCGTTTTCGGGAATGCTTAGGGATTGGGGCAATCCGGTGGTAGCATCGCACACCAAGGTATAGGCCATATCCCCTATCTGGCCGGTGTGGGTAGAGCCGGTCTCAGACAGTACACCGTCCCCGTGGGATGCGTTGAGCACCTCCAGAATGTTCTTTATTAGGGCGCTTTGCGGTATGGCGGATTCTTCCAAATGGACCGTGACACCGCCCAGTTCCATGGCCATACGCTCCCCGTCCCAACTGATGGTCACGCCGCTTAAGGTATCCGGACGGGTAAAGGATAACATTAACTTGCCGTTATCCAGACAGGTCATCGTACCCTCCACGGATAATTCGCGGTAGTCAATGGCGGCGGTACAAGTAAACCCGTTGGTAACCGGCGGTACAAGACCCGATCCGGCCGAACACCCGACCAGGATAAGCAGCGAAAGACAACACAGCCAGACACACGTCTGCACCCATATTCGTTTCATAAGCAAGGCTCCTATTTCTCAAAATTCAGAAACAGGCCTCCCAACTCCTCAATCAGATCCGACGGCAACATACCGTGCTGGGACAGTCGTGCCGCTGCACGGTCACCGGCCTTGCCGTGTAGATACACACCGCATATCGCCGCGTAATAAGGCTCCATACCCTGAGCGATAAGTGCGCCGATGATACCGGCCAACACGTCGCCGCTACCACCGGTAGCCATGCCGGGATTACCGGTCTCGTTCATCAACAAGGGCCGACCCGGCGCAGTCACCAACGTGTGATAGCCTTTGAGTACCAATACCACGCCGTATTCATCCGCAAAGCGTCGAGCAATCTGTGCCCGATTGCGTTGCACTTCATCAACGGATATTTCCAGCAGACGGGCCATTTCGCCGGGATGGGGGGTCAATACCAGAGGAGTCGAAGCCGCTTCCTCTAATAATGTATGCGTGGTAATCGCATTTATGCCGTCCGCATCCAATACTACCGGGCAGGTGGCTCTGCTGAGCAACGCCGGTACCAAAGAACCTATTTCCTCCTGTGTGCCCACACCGCATCCCAGCACCATAGCGTTTGCTTGGAGCATACGGTCAAGTATCAGGGGCAACGCCCGGTCGGAAAAACCGCCCTCCTCCGTCTGGGGCATGGGAGCAAACACCGCTTCCGGTAAAGCCGACGCCAGCAGAGGATACACCGATCGAGGAACGGCCACCGTCAACAGACCGGTGCCGCTACGCAGGGCCCCCCGGGCGCAGAGCAAGGCCGCACCGGCCATACCGTAACTGCCGCACACGGTCAGCAACCGTCCGAACGTGCCCTTGTGACTGTCCAGCGGACGGGGAGATATGCAGGAGCGCACCATATCCTCGGTGATGCTCTTCTGACCCAGTACCTCTTCCACAATATCCGACGCAACACCGATATCCAACACCTGTACCGATCCGCCCACACCATCCGTTAACCCTTGCTTGATAGCGGTAAAGGTCAGGGTCACATCCGGGCAGAAGGCATCCTCGGCCGGCTCGTTACCGTCAGCCGATACACCGCTGGGCATATCCACCGCCAGTTTATAGGCCTGTGCCTTGTTCATTTGCTGCAGCAATGGCACCAAGGCCGGCGGTATCTGTCCGTGAAAGCCAATGCCAAACAAGCAATCCACCAGCAAGGCGGAATCCTTTACAGCTGCGCCGCACAGATACGGTTCTTCACGATAATCCAGCAGATTGACCGACTCCGGCAACAGACGTTCATTAGCCGCCGCAATCGTGGTAGCCGCCGGGCCGTCGGCCCGTATGACCGTCACCTGTGCCACCGATGACAGATGCCGAGCGATCACATAGCCGTCACCGCCGTTGTTCCCTCTGCCGCAGACCACCGTCACCGCCAGTGACGGCAACTTATACAGGCACTCTTCCCGTATCCAGGTTGCCACCGTCTGACCGGCACGTTCCATCATAGTCGCATAACTATATCCCTGTTGGTCGGCTTTCTGTTCTATCTGACGCATCTGCGCCGTTGTGGCCGGCTTCATAAGCACCCTCCTGTTCTGTACAAAAAAATGCCATGCCGCCGCCGGGCGGCAGAATGGCATTATCGCAGTTAGAGCATAACACCGCACTCGGCGGCGGCTCGTTGGGTATCACGCTTGACCAAGCGATCCTCCAAGCCCTCGTAGAAAGCAGTAAGCACCCGTTCGTTAGGCTGAAAAATCACCAGCGTCTTGCCGTTTTTCTTGCTGTGATAGGTAAAATACCATAAACCAGGCTCACGGACCGACGGCGCCGCCATCACCACGCGCTGATACCCCTGCGTACTCACCGTGGAACCATAGGGCAAAAGCGACTGGATCTTGCGTCCTGCCACCGATACGATGCGCTTACGCTTACGCTTGGAAATAATAACGTCAATATCGATATCCCCGTTGGTAACGCAGTATTCGAACTCCTTGTTCTGCGCTGTGATGAGCCACCAGGCACCGTAACCAATACCCACTACCAGGATGGCTCCGATGCTGGATAGGTAAAGAAACACCAGCACACACAAAGCCACCGCCAGTACGGCGGTACCCATTATAACAGCCCATTCACCGGGGGATTTTTTCTTTTTGACGATCTGTTCAAAGAAAGTATCCATTTCTGCAGAACTCCTTCATTTTTTACCATTATAACCCTTCGGCAAGGATTTTACAATCAAAATTTGCTTTTTTATCAAAAAAGCGGACGACCGGTAACCGGACCGTC
>JAZRMD010000144.1:0-3661 GCA_045647285.1 Acutalibacteraceae bacterium | reverse complement strand
GTGCTTCCTTAGCGGAATACCGGGTCTTGGCTGTAACCCGTAAGGATGCAGACGGCACCCCACCGGCTATCCAATGAAAGTCCCGGGCGGTCAAAGTGCGCGAGTACAATGCGTCCTCCGGCGCCAGTACCACCCGGTTGGCGTCCATATCCTTGCGGCACACGTATAAGGGTGCCGGCAAGGACAGACCCAGCCCCTTACGCTGACCGATGGTATACCCGATAAGACCCCGATGCTGACCCAGCACCCGACCCTCGGTGTCTACAAAGTCCCCTGCCGGGTATTCCCGACCGGTACGGCGGCGGATAAACTCCGCATACCGCCCATCGGGGACGAAGCAGATATCCTGGCTGTCCCGTTTACGGGCGTTGCCAAATCCGTAGGCTTCGGCAGTGCGGCGCACCATCTCCTTGCTTTCCATCTCCCCTAAGGGAAAACGGGTGTGCGCCAACTGTTCCTGTGTGAGAAAGTACAGCACGTAGGTCTGGTCCTTCTCCCGACACCGGGCACGGAGCAGACGGTACCGACCGGTAACCGGGTCGCGGTCGATCCGGGCATAGTGGCCGGTGGCGATGACCGAACACCCCATCCGGACAGCTTCCTCGTACAGTCGGGAAAACTTAAGGTGCCGGTTACATTCTATGCACGGGTTGGGGGTATCCCCTCTCTCGTAGGCGTCGGTAAACCGGTCAATGACCTGTCGGGAAAAGTCCGCCGAAAAGTCCAGTACCGTATGGGGCATCCCCAAGGCAGACGCCCCCGCCGCCGCATCCTGCGCATCCGTGGCAGAGCCACAGGCACCGTAATCGTGCAGTCGCATGGTAGCACCAATGCAATCGTATTCCCGTGCCATCAGGGCGGCGGTCACGGCGCTATCCACGCCGCCACTCATTGCAATAAGAGCTTTCATCCTTAACACTCCTTGTGGAATACTATATCTGCGGTCTTGCCCTGGGTAACCTTAACCAGATCCACAGGGGACAACCATATCTGTGCCCCGATACGCCCACCGCTGATGATCACCGTGTCGTAGGTGAGGGCACTCTCGTCAATGACCGTGGGGAACGATTTTTTCATACCAATGGGGGTGCAACCGCCCCGGATATAGCCGGTGAGGGCAAACAGCTCCTTAACGGGAATCAGTTCCACCGCCTTCTCCCCCACCGCCCGGGCGGCGGCTTTCAAGTCCAGTTCCTGCGCAATCGGCACCACAAAAACGAAGTGACCGCCGCTTTTGCCCACCGCTACCAGCGTCTTAAACGAGCTGTCATAAGGCTGACCCAGTTGGTCCGCCACCGCTACTGCGTCCACGAACTCCTCGCACTCGTAGGTGTTGAGGGTATAGGGTATCTTCTGTTTATCCAGTATGCGCATGGCGTTGGTTTTTAGTTCTTTTGCCATTTATTCCTCATCCTTATCCGTTGCCGCTTCCAAAGCTTCTCGTAACGTATCCAAGGCGTCCTTGCCGCCGGTGCGGTCAATCTTCACCGCATAATACGGCTTACCGCCGGCGCTGATCATCACCCGACCCTTGAGGGCGGCGTTCATCCGGCTGCCCAGCACCATATCCAACTGCTTGGGATACAGCAGCAGAGCGTCGTGTTGTTCTTTGATCTCCCGGATGCCCAGCGCCGCCGCCATATTGCGCAACAACGCCACGTCCACCAGCCCCTGCACCGCCGCCGGCGGCTCGCCAAAGCGATCGATCAGCTCGTCAAACACATCCATAGAGTCCTCTACGGTGCGGATATCCGCTATGCGGCGGTATATCTCCAACCGCTGAGCGTTGTCGCTGATGTAACTGTCCGGAATATGGGCGGAGATGGGCAGATCCACCAGGCAATCCACCTCGGTAACGGCGGCGTTGCCCTTCTCCTCATTGACCGCCTCGCCCAAGAGTTTGAGGTACATATCGTATCCCACGCTCTCCATATGGCCGTGCTGTTGGGCGCCCAGCAGATTACCGGCGCCACGAATCTCCATATCCCGCATAGCAATCTTGAAGCCGGCGCCAAACTCGGTAAATTCACGCATGGCAGTCAGCCGTTTTTCCGCCACGTCCGACAGTTCCTTGCCCCGGGTAAAGGTCAGGTAGGCGTACGCCCGACGGGACGACCGCCCCACCCGACCCCGTAACTGGTGCAACTGGGACAGTCCGTAGCGGTCTGCATTCTCGATAATCAGGGTGTTCACGTTGGGAATATCCACGCCGGTTTCAATGATGGTGGTACACACCAGAATATCCACCTCGTGCTCCAGCACCTGCCGCCAGATATCCGACAACTGCTCCTCACTCATCTTACCGTGGGCCACGGTGATACGGGCCTCCGGCAGACGGGTGTGGATGGCCGCAGCGCACCGGTCTATGGTATCCACCCGGTTATGCAGGTAGTACACCTGCCCATCCCGGCGCAACTCCCGACGGATGGCGTCCATCACGATGCCGTTGTCGTGCTCCAGCACGTAGGTCTGCACCGGACGGCGATCCTGAGGTGCTTCTTCAATCACCGACATATCCCGGATACCACTCATCGCCATATTCAGCGTACGGGGTATGGGGGTAGCCGACAAGGTCAGCACGTCCACGTTAGGGGTCAGCTCCTTAATGCGCTCCTTCTGGGTGACACCAAAGCGCTGTTCCTCGTCTATAATAAACAGACCCAAGTCACGGAAACCCACGTCCGCCGACAGCAGTCGGTGGGTACCGACAATAATATCGATCTCCCCACTCTTTACCCGACGCAGAATATCCGCCTGTTGCTTAGGGGTACGAAAACGGGAGAGCATCTCCACCTTGACGGGAAAGCCCTCAAACCGCTTGAGTATGGTATTGTAATGCTGAAAAGCCAGAATGGTGGTGGGCACCAACAGGGCGCATTGTTTACTCTGGCTGACGCACTTAAACGCCGCACGCAAGGCCACCTCAGTCTTACCGAAACCCACGTCGCCGCACAACAATCTATCCATCGGTACGGCCCGTTCCATATCCGCCTTGATCTCGTCAATGCACCGCATCTGGTCTTCGGTTTCTTCGTACTCAAAGTGGCGCTCAAAGTCGTATTGCCACTCCTCATCCGGGCCAAAGGCATAGCCGGGGGACGCCATTCGCTTGGCGTACAGTGCCACCAACCCTTTGGCGATATCCTTCACCGCCGATTTCACGCGGCTCTTGGCCTTCTGCCACTCCTGACCGCCCAGACGGTGCAACTTAACCGTCACGTCGTCCTTAGTGCCGATGTACTTTCTCACCAAGTCCAGCTGGGTCACCGGCACGTACAGGGTATCCCCCTTGGCGTACTCCAGCTTAATATAGTCCTTCACCACGCCCTGCATATCCACCTGATGCACGCCCCGGTAGATACCGATGCCGTGAGCGCTGTGCACGATGTAATCGCCCACCTGCAACTCCGACAGGCTGTGGATCTCCAGGCCCTTATCCTTCTTATGACGGTGGCGCCGGGCGGTGCGCACCACCCGGCCGTGGGTGATGACCGCCAGACCGGCATCCGGCAATTCCACGCCGGCGGAAAGGCCGCCGGCCATTACCAACACCTGTCCCTTGACCGGTGCTTCGGGTGACCAGGTATAGATGGCCGGAATACCAGATTTTTGCAGGTCTTCCGCCCGGACCACCGGGGACGTTCGTCCCAAGGCGCTGTAC
>JAZRMD010000143.1:0-5477 GCA_045647285.1 Acutalibacteraceae bacterium | reverse complement strand
GGAAAAGTCAATAAAAAATAAGGCGTCTGACGACGCCGTATGAGTTATTTGCTGAGCAACCGTTCTATGCAGGCCAATTCTGCGCACACGCAGAACAGCGCCATGGCGGTGGTCAGTTCCTCCACTGTGGGATACGAGGGCGCAATACGGATGTTGCTGTCCCGGGGGTCCTTGCCGTAGGGGAAGGTGGCACCGGCCGGGGTCATCACCACGCCGGCTTCTTTAAGCAGTTCCACCGTACGCTTGGCACATCCGTCCATCAGGTCCACGCTGACAAAATAGCCGCCTCGAGGGGTGTGCCAGGTAGCGATCCCCCGGCCGCCCAGTTGCGTGTCCAGAGCGCTCAGCACCGCCTCAAATCGAGGACGCAATACCGCCGCATGTAACTTCATATGCTCCCGGATACCGTCCATATTCCGGAAGTACCGCACGTGCCGCAGCATATTGATCTTGTCGTGACCGATGGTCTGCACGGTCATACGGCGCTTGACGTCCGCCACGTTGGAGGGACTGGCCGCCATAGCCGCCACGCCGGCGCCGGGAAAACTGATCTTGGAGGTGGAGGTAAACATAACCACCCGGTCCTGGTTGCCGTATTTCTCCAGTTCCGGATAAATATCCAGCAGAGTATCCCCCTCGTCGTACAAGTGGTGCAGACAGTATGCGTTATCCCACATAATACGGAAATCGGGGGCCGCCGTCTGCATGGCCGCCAATCGGCGCACCGTATCGTCGCTGTAGGTCACGCCTTCCGGGTTGGAATACATAGGCACACACCACATACCCTTAACCATGGGGTCCTTGACCAGTTCTTCCACCGCATCCATATCGGGACCTTCGGAGGTCATGGCTACGGGCACCAGTTGGATGCCGAAGAAAGCGGTCACCGCAAAGTGCCGGTCGTAACCGGGGGACGGACAGAGAAACTTGACCTGTCCCTGCTCACTCCACGGACGGTGACCGCACACACCGGTGCTGTACGCCCCGGCCACGTAGTCAAACATCATATTGAGGCTGGAGTTGCCCCCCACGATCACCTGGGCCGGATCTATATGAAAGATATCCCCAAACAGCGCCTTTGCCTCCGGCAGACCGTCCACGATACCGTAGTTACGAGCGTCGGTGCCGCCTGCGGACAGATAGCCTTCCCGGGCGGTGACGCAGTCCAACATAGGCAGGGTCAGGTCTAACTGGGAAGCCCCCGGCTTGCCCCGGGACATATCCAAAGAAAGGCCCTGCTCCTTGTAAGCGTTATAGGTAGCCGTCAATTGGGCCTGTCGGTCACGCAACTGGTCGGCACTCATGTTGGTTATATTGGGATTCATCGTCATGGCTCTCGCCCTCACTTTACATTCGTATGGTTGCCATTATACAATAGGATTTTCCATTTTGCAAGATAAAAATTAAATTCTTGCAATATTTTTCGTTTTTTCCGAGAAAACACCGGTTTTTGGCGTGTATTTTAGCAACTTTTTTGCTTTTCTCCATCATTTTATTGACAAAAAGGAAAAAGCGCAAGGGAGAATCCGGTTTTTTTGCCTTTTTCTCTTGACAAGCGCACGGCTTTCGGCTATAATCATCGTGTTCCAGGCCCATATGGACAATTAGCTCAGCTGGTAGAGCATCCGCTTGACGTGCGGAGGGTCAGCGGTTCGAGTCCGTTATTGTCCACCAAAAAAATCCTTTGAACTTTACGTTCAAAGGATTTTTTGTTTTTTATTACTCTTGTGAGCAAACAGACGCTCTACTTAGGCAAACAACTGGGGAGCCAACAGCACCACCAACAGCACCACGATACCCAACACGATGCGATACCATCCAAAGGGCTTAAAGTCGTGCTTCTTAATAAACGCCATCAAGAAGCGAATAACCAGCAGAGATACCACGAACGATACCACCGTAGCCACCGCCAACAGCACCCATTCCTGCGCAGTAAAAGAGGGATGACTGACCGCTGTGCCGCAAGTGGCACACACGCCGTCCAGCGCCATCTCGCCGTCCAACATCATCTTACAGGCGGCGCAATACTCGTCCAGCAGGAAGCATTTGACCAGTTTGAGAGCACTGGCGCCCAACATAACCGGGATAGCCATAAAGAAAGAGAACTCCGCCGCTACCGTACGGGAGGTACCCAACAGAGAAGCGCCCAAAATGGTGGAACCGGACCGGGAAGTGCCGGGAATCAGTGCCAACATCTGGAAGGCCCCAATGCCCAACGCCCGCTTGTAGCTGATAGCCTCCAGCGTGTCGGCGGAAACCGTACGCTCCTTGCGGCTTTCCATCCAGATAAAGGCCACGCCGTACACGATAAGGGCGATGGCAATGACCACCGGCACACTCAGCACCTCGTCGATCAGGTCATCCAGCACCAGACCGGCGATACCCGCCGGAACACTGGCTACCAGCACCTTGCTCCACAGCACCCAGGTGCCTTTTTTCTCCTCGGCGCTCTTGCGGCCAGAGAAGGGGTTAAGCTTGTGGAAGTACAACACCACCACAGCCATAATGGAGCCCAGCTGGATAATGACCTTAAACACGTCAAAGAATGCCTCGGAGGCGTCCATCTTCCATATCGCATCCAACAGCAGAATATGACCGGTACTGCTGATAGGCAACCACTCGGTAATACCCTGCACCACGCCTTGCAGTACGGCCTTAATGATTTCGATAATAAACAAGGCTGCTCCTCCTTACAGATCCAGTTCGTTGAGCAGGTCGCGCAGCAAAATAACCTCGTCGGCAGAGATGGTCACACCCTTGCCCATCTTAGCGTGGTCGGGAGCCCAGTCACGGATATCGTACTTGGGGGCACGATCGTTCCAGCTGATCATATTCAGCTCTTTGGTCCACCCGGAGGGGGACTGGGACAGGACACCGCATTCTTTTACAATCTCATACTTCAGTTCAGCCATGGTAACATTCTCCTTAACTCAAATGAATTTTTACTATCAACGGAACAGACTGCCGCCGTGGCAGTCCTCCGCGACAAACAGAGGAAACGCTTCTATCTGCAGCTCCTTGACCGCTTCACAGCCCAGGTCGTCAAACGCTATCACCCGGGCAGTGCGTACCGTCCGGGCGGCCAGTGCACCGGCACCGCCGATGGCGCACAGATAAATGCCTTGATTGCGGCAAATGGCCGCACAGGTAGCGGCATCCCGTTCCCCCTTGCCGATGGTAGCGCACAGCCCGGCGTCGTACAGACGGGGGGTGTACGGGTCCATCCGCCCGGAGGTGGTGGGGCCGCAGGCGCCGATGGGAAGTCCCTCGGGCGCCGGAGTGGAGCCGCAATAGTAAATAATTCCATCCTGCAGGGGGAAGGGCAACGGCTGGCCGGCATCCATTAAGGCCATGAGCCGCTTGTGGGCCGCATCCCGGGCGGTATACACCGTGCCGGAAAGCAACACCTTATCCCCGGCACGCAGGTCGGGAATCACCTGCCGCAACTGGGAGGTATGTACGTGTACTATCTGCGTAATAACCACTCCTCAAATCGTTCCAAAAAACCACGACGGCGAACGGGTCTTACCGGCGCCGGTCGTCGGGGGATATCACCACCGCCCTTGGGCACCCGGGGTACCGGAGATTCCGGCTCCCGGGCAGGCGGCTCAACGAAAAAACCGGGTGACCCGTCCGGCGGTATCCTGCGCCAGACGGCGGATCTTATCCATCCAGGTATCCAGAGCGTCCGACAGCTTGGCGTCGCTCTCCTTCTTCTGGTGCTGCAAGGCGGCCTGCTGCAACTGTACGTCGTCACGCAACTCGCCCAGCTGTCCCAGCAGGGCGTCCAGTACGGTGCGCACGTTGGTCAAGGTATCTTCCGCCCGGCGGTTGGCTCCCTCGATAAAGGGGCGCACGATACCGTCTACGTGAGGTTTGATATCCTCACCGGCCCCCAGGACTTCGCCGTAGGCTGCCAGTTGCCCCTGTAACTCCTCCATCTGACCACGCAGAACAGCCATTTCCCCGTCACGGGCCTGCAGGCGCTCCTCCGCCGCCATCATTTCCTGCGTGGCGGTACGGGTCTTTTCCTGCTCCTGCTGGAGTTGTTCCTCCAAAGCGGCCTTTTCGGTGACTGCCACATCCCGTTGGGCGGTCATCTCCTGCAACTCGGCCGTTAGCGCACGCAGTTGCTCCTGCATGGCTTCCAACTTGGCCGTCGCTTCCTCTTCGGTAGCCCGGGCCGCCGCCACCGCCTGCCGGGCTTCCTCGCTGATGCGCTCCATCTCCTGGGAGGCGGATTCCGCCTGCTCGGTCAGTTGTACACGTTCCTCGTTCCATTCCCCGGTAATCTTATCAATATAACTCAAAACGTCGTTCTTGTTAAATCCGCCGATAGCGGAACGGAAAATGCCCTTTTCTTCCATGCTCATCACACGCCTCTCGTTTGCTTTTCCTTTATATATAAGATACTATAGCACAGCCGCTGAAAAAATGCAAACAATTTATAATATTATATATAAAGGTAGGGTCTAGCTTACAGGCTCACGAAAAAAGCACGGCAGAAAGCCGTGCTTTTGCGAGTGAGCCTGTAAGCCGAGTTCTGTTGAAAGCAATCATCTATCTTGGCCGACTGTTGCCAGCCGGCTCCAGCCGCCCGTCGAAGCACATCGGGTCAATGTATCGCTTCGGTCGGCGTTGCACCGGATAGGGTTTGCAGGGCCATACCGTCTCCGGTATGCCGGTGAGCTCTTACCTCGCCGTTCCACCCTTACCGTGCCGAAGCACGGCGGTATATTTCTGTTGCACTTTCCCTAGGGTCACCCCCGGCGGCCGTTAGCCGTTATCCTGCCCTGTGGTGCTCGGACTTTCCTCATACGCACAGCGTACGCGATTGCTCAGCTCACTCGTCCAAAGTGTACCCCAAAAAAATCCGTTTGTCAACCAAAAAAACACTTGACATTCGGTATAACTTGTAGTATAATTCCTGTAAAGAGTTTTACTTTACAGGCAGGAGGGACAGGTATGGGCAAGAATCTGGAAATCGCGCTGTTATTGGATTTCTACGGGGAGATCCTCACCGAAAAGCAACGCAATATGGTGGACTACTACTACAACGACGACCTGTCCTTGGCAGAAATCGCCGAAAACGAGGGCATCACCCGTCAGGGTGTCCGGGACGCTATCAAGCGTGCGGAAGCGCAGATGTTGGAGCTGGAGGAGCGTCTGGGGCTGTCCCGTCGTTTCCGCTGCATCTGCGAAGACGCTGAGCAGATTATAGAACTGGCGGACAGCATCTGTCGGGACTGCAGTTTCCCCGGTGCCCCCATGGACCTGCGTCAACGGGCAGAGGAGATCGTCCGGTTGGCGGATAAGCTACAAAAGGAAGAATAAGGTGCCGCAGAAGGGCAGGTGTAGCGTGTGGCGTTTGAAGGATTAAGTGAAAAGTTGGCCGCTTCTTTTAAGAAGTTGCGCAGCAAGGGAAAACTCAACGAAGCCGACGTCAAGGACGCAATGCGTGAAGTACGCTTAGCCCT
>JAZRMD010000142.1:0-14740 GCA_045647285.1 Acutalibacteraceae bacterium | reverse complement strand
GTGCCCGTTTAAACCCAAAGCCCTCCGGTGCGCGCCACCGTAGGTCTTTTTTTGGTGCAGGCGGCGGGACTTGAACCCGCACGCGTGAAGCATTGGCTCCTAAGACCAACGTGTCTGCCATTCCACCACGCCTGCGTATCGTGGTTAAGTGTACCACATTTCATTCGGCTTTGCAACCGTTATTTTTGTTTTCTTAGCAATGCATCTCGCTTGGAGTAAGCGCATCCGCAATAATCTTGTCGGTACAGGTGGTATTCAGCGGATAATGCACAAGACCGTTTGTAACCTTCTCGCTTTTTGAAGTCGGAGTACAGGTACGGTACACCGTATGCGGCAGACAGTTCGCCTCCGATGGCGTTAAGCTTTTGGGCGTTTTTTAACGGGCTGATGGATAGGGTGGTGGTGAAATAATCATACCCCTGCTCCTTGGCAATGCGTGCGGTTTCTTCCAGCCGTAAACGGTAGCAAGCAAAACACCGTTCACCGCCTTCTGGCAGGTGTTCCAAACCGTGGGAGATATCCGTAAACTTCTCCGGGTCGTACGTGCCGCAAAGGAAAGATACGGGATGGGCAAGCGGCATCTCCCGTATCAGGCGTTGCTGCTCTTCCGCCCGTTTATAAAATTCATCTGACGGAGATATGTTGGGGTTGTAGTAGAAGACGGTGATGGCAAAATACGCCGACAGGTACTCCAGTACATAACTGGAACAGGGAGCGCAACAGCTGTGTAACAGTAGACGTGGGGACTCACCGCTGTTAGTGAGCCGTGCCAGTTCCCGGTCCAAATGCAGTTGAAAGTTCTCCATATCTACACCACCTTTTTGCAAGAAAGCGTCGCCGTATATTCAGCGACGCTTTCTCTGTTAATCATCTTTTTTGTCGTCGTCATCCGCCTTAGGTTCCACGTGGATATGCACCTGCTCAATGCGGCGGTCATCCATCTGCTGTACGGTAAAAGTCAGATTATCATACGCAACGATCGCTTGTTCATCTTCTTCGGGGATGTGTCCTAACTGATCCATAAGGAAACCGGCAACAGTATCGTAATCGCCTTCCGGTAGGGTAGCATCCACCAACTCCTCTAACTCGTTGATGTTTAGCGACCCGTCTACCACAAAAGAGTGGTCATCCAACTGAGTGACTTCCTCTTCCTCGTCGTCAAACTCGTCCTGCATATTGCCTACGATGGATTCCAGCAGGTCCTCAATGGTAACGATACCGGCTACGCCACCGTATTCATCTACCACAATAGACATTTGCAGGTGCTTCTGGTTCATTTCTTCAAACAATTCGTCGCACTTTTTTGTGTCCGGGACAAAGTAGGTGTCGCGTAACAGACTGCGCACCGACACGTCACCGGGCAACACCTGACCTACGTAGGGGAGAAGGTCCTTGATATACAGCAGGCCAATAATGTGGTCGATGTCCTCTTCGTACACAGGAAGACGGGAGTAGCCGTTGTCAACAGCCTTCTCCAAGGCTTCCGCAACCGTTTCGTCAGCGTCTACAGCCACTACATCGGTACGAGGGGTCATGATCTCGGATGCGGTGATATCATCGAACTCGAATATGTTGTTTACCATATCCTTTTGTGCGCCTTCAATGGCACCCATTTCCTCGCCAGCATCGATCAAGTCGCGGACAACGTCCTCGGTCACCTGGTCGGGATCCTCGTGGGGGTTAACGCCACCCAGACGGATAAAAGGTGCGGCAACACCGGAACACAGCGCATCCAACGGACGGAGCAAAGCAAAGAAGAAGCCAAACATATTGGTTACTGCCAAGGCGGTCTTCTCCGGATTCTTGAGCGCCAGACGGCGAGGGAGGCGAGAGCCGAAGGTGACGATGAGGAACACTGGTGTCAGACATAACAGCACCAACGCCACAGCCTCACACAGATCTTCCTGCAAAGCGGTTCCGTTGGGGAACAGCCAGTTGAATAACCACCTGCTCAATAGGTCCATAAACTGATACAACGCCACGCCAGCAGACAGGGCGCCACACAGCAGATAACCTGCACGAATACGACCGGTAAAATGGCGAGTCCTTTCGGTCATGCGGCGGATCCGACCGGCCCGATGCGCCGTCTTGCGGTCCTCATCGTCTTCTAATTCGCGGATGCGAGAATCGCCAACGGCGGTAAAGGCTTCGTCAGCCAGGGACAGCAGTACGGTGATAAGCAGAAATGCCACGATAAGCAATAGGGCGCCGATCATATTACCGGTAGGGTCAGGGTCAGGGTCAAACATAAGGAAATAATCCCCTTTCGAAAAAATTTATTATAAAATACCTTATTTTATAAAATTTGTCAATACTTAAGCGTCCAACCATGCGTTCATGCGTTCCAGATGGGTGTTCACCAAAGGGTCGTCCTCGTGGTGATACCAATACTCCAGAGAGTATTTTCCGTCATAGCCGTATTTCTTAAGCAGCTGAATGGCGCCCTCCACGTCTGCGTCACCTGTGCCAAAAGGAATGGACTCACACATATAGGTGCCGCTTAGCGTGGGGAAGATGCCGGTCTTGGTCGTGTCGTCTGTAAAGAGGATATCCTTTACGTGTACGTGGGCGATCTTGTCGTGGAAACGCTCGATAAAGGGGGAGATCACCTCGTCCACCTGACCGACGTTACCAAAGTCGGCTACAATACCGATATCCCGGTCGATCACTTCGTACAGGCGCTCAAACCCTTTGATGCCGTTAAAGAGGAAGGCCTGATCCTCGTAGATGGCACGCATACCGAGAGAGGCGGCGTAATCGTAGATCTCTCGCAGGGATTCAATAGCCTCGTTAACGGTTGCGTCAATTTCTTCTTGGGTGTGTTCACTGGGGACAAAGCCGGGTGTGATGGTGTGATGGATATAGGGTGACCCGAGAATGTGCGCCACGTCGGTGTACTTCTTTAGTCGTTCGATCTCAGCAAAGCGCTCGGGGCCAGCCACGTAAGCGAATACGGAAAAACAGCAGAACGACACGCCCTTTTCGTCGGCGTATTTCCGGATGTTACGGGCCAACTCCATATCCGGCGTTTCCATTCCCAGATGGGTATATCCTTCCAGGGTCGTGATGCCGTGATCAACGGCGTAATCGATGAGTTCATAGAAAGTTTGTATACGAGGGTCGGGTAAGGCATAAAATGCAATTTGATTCAGCATAAAGGCACACTCCTGTCTTTGTGGACGTTTCTCGTCCGTTTTCTGCATAATAGCACAGTTGCTGTGGAAATGCAAGTGTATTCCCCCCAAGTGTGGCGAATTTAACGGTCGCTCTTGACAGAACCCCAATATATGGGTTAAAATATCAAGATAGAATACTGTATATTGTTGAAAAGGATGATGCATTCATGGCAAGCAAGAAGCCTGAATACAATAACGAAAGCATTACCGCCCTTAAAGGCGCTGACCGTGTACGCAAACGCCCCGGCGTTATGCTTGGCTCGGACGGCCTGGAGGGCTGTGAGCATACCATATTTGAGATTTTGTCCAACTCGGTGGACGAAGCACGCGCCGGTTACGGCACCAAGGTGTTGGTGACCCGTTACGCTGATTATTCGGTAGAAATACAGGATTTTGGTCGCGGTGTACCGGTGGACTTTAACCAGAAAGAACAGTGCTATAACTGGGAGCTGATCTTCTGTGAACTGTATGCCGGCGGCAAGTACGAAACGGAAGATTTTACCCTGGGCCTTAACGGCTTGGGTGCCTGCGCTACGCAGTATGCATCCGAGTATATGGACGTGGAGGTCAAACGTGACGGCTTCCTGTACACCCTTCACTTTGAACACGGTGAAAACGTAGGCGGCCTTAAGAAAGAGCCGTACTCCAAGAAGGATACCGGTACCCGTATCCGGTTTAAGCCGGACCTGCAGGTGTTTACCGATATTGCGGTGCCGTCTGCGTATTACGAGGATACTCTCCACCGGCAGGCGGTGGTCAACCCCGGATTACTGTTTGTTTACCGTGACCAACAAGGTAGCAGTTTCACCACCAAGGAATATTTTTATGAGAACGGTATCGCCGACTACATCCGGGAAATGGTGGGCGAGAATGCGCTGACCTCCGTGCAGTATTGGTCTGCTGAGCGTGTGGGCCGTGACCGGGAGGATAAAAAAGACTACAAGGTCAAGTTTCACGTGGCTATGTGCGCTTCCAACAAGATGGATCTGTTGGAGTACTATCACAACTCCAGTTTTCTGGAACACGGCGGCTCTCCGGACAAGGCGGTGCGCTCTGCCTTTGTTTCTCAGGTAGATGCCTTTTTGAAGGCCAACGGTAAATATCTTAAGAATGAATCTAAGATTACTTTTCAGGATATACAGGACTGTCTTGTGCTGATATCGTCGTCTTTCTCTACCCAGACTTCGTATGAAAATCAGACCAAGAAGGCAATCAATAACAAGTTCATCCAAGAAGCGTTGACGGATTTTCTACGCCATTGTCTGGAAGTGTACTTTATTGAAAACAAGGCCGAAGCGCTCAAGTTGTGTGAGCAGGTGCTCATCAACAAGCGTAGTCGCGAAAAGGCGGAAACTACCCGTCTAAACCTTAAGAAAACCCTACAGACCGGTAACGACCTGGCCTCCCGTGTGCCCGGCTTTGTGGATTGCCGTAGCCGGGACGTCAAACAGCGTGAGCTGTTTATCGTGGAGGGTAAATCGGCTATGGGCGCCGTTATGCAGGCTCGCAATTCCGATTTTCAGGCGGTTATTCCGGTGCGTGGTAAGATTTTGAATTGTCTTAAGGCAGAGTTTGATAAGATCTTTAAGAGCGAAATCATTGTGAATCTGCTTAAGGTGTTGGGTTGCGGTGTGGAAGCTCGGTCCAAGGCCAATAAGAATCTGGCCACCTTTGACCTGTCCCAGTTGCGATTTAACAAGATCATCATCTGTACCGATGCGGACGTGGACGGTTTCCAGATTCGCACGCTGATTTTGGCTATGCTGTACCGTCTGACGCCTACGTTGATCGAAAAGGGATATGTGTATATTGCGGAGACGCCGCTGTATGAGATCAACACCAAGAGCGACACGTATTTTGCGTACAACGACAGGGAAAAGGGCGAGATACTTGCTCAAATAGAAGGGCAGAAATATACGATTCAGCGCTCCAAGGGACTTGGTGAAAACGAGCCGCAGATGATGTCGTTGACCACCATGCATCCGGATACGCGCCGTCTGGTGAAGGTCAATCCCACCGACATGGAGGAAACTGCCCGGGTGTTTGATATCCTGTTGGGCGATGATCTGGAAGGCCGTAAGCGGATCATTGCCGAGACCGGCGCCGATTATCTGGATATGCTGGATCTGGCGTAAAGGAGGGAAGGGAATATGGCAAGTAAAAAAAGCACAAAAAAGCCGGTGCCCGATTCCGGGTTGCCGGAGAATGCCCACATTGCCGGAGCCGGCGAGGTGGAGCAGCAGGTGATTACCGATACCCTGCGTGAAAACTATATGCCCTACGCAATGAGCGTGATTATGTCCCGTGCCATTCCGGAGATTGACGGCTTTAAACCTTCCCATCGTAAGGTGCTGTACACTATGTACACTATGGGTCTGCTCAAGGGAGGCTTGATTAAATCTGCCCGTATCGCCGGTGAGACCATGAAACTCAACCCCCACGGTGATGCGGCTAACTACGACACCATGGTCCGTCTGTCTCGTGGTAACGAGTCGTTACTGCACCCCTTTGTGGAGTCCAAGGGTAACTTCGGTAAGGCCTATTCCACCGATATGGAATGCGCCGCATCTCGATACACCGAGGCCAAACTGGCTCCCATTGCGGCGGAACTGTTTGCCGATATCGACAAGGATGCGGTGGATTTTGTTGACAACTACGACGCTACCATGAAAGAGCCTTCCTTGTTCCCGGTGACCTTTCCCACCATTCTGGTCAACAATAACCTGGGTATTGCCGTAGGTATGGCCAGCAATATCTGTTCCTTTAATCTGACAGAGGTGTGCGAAACCACCATAGCGCTCATTAAGGATTCCAAGCATGACCTATTATCAACTCTTAAGGCGCCGGATTTTCCCGGCGGTGGTCAGTTGATCTATCGTCGTGAAGATCTGGAGAAGGTGTACGATACCGGTCGTGGCAGTCTGCGTGTTCGGGCGGTGTATACCTACGATAAGAGCAATAACTGCATTGACGTGACCGAGATTCCCTACACCACGACGATTGAAGCCATTATTGCCAAGGTGACCGAACTGGTGAAGGCCGGTAAGGTCAAGGAGATCAACGATATCCGTAACGAAACGGATCTAAACGGTCTTAAGATCACCATTGACCTTAAGCGTGGTACCGACCCGGATAAGTTGATGAATAAGCTGTTTGCTTCCACGCCGCTGGAGGATACCTTCGGCTGTAACTTCAACGTGCTTATTGGTGGCGTGCCTATGGTGCTGGGAGTGCGCGGCTTGCTGGAAGAGTGGATCGCGTTCCGTGTGGAAAGTGTGCGCCGCCGCACCTGTTTTGAACTGAACCGGTGTAAAGAACGGTTACACCTGCTCAAGGCTTTGGAGAAGATTCTTCTGGATATTGACCGGGCTATCCGAATCGTCCGGGAGACTGAGGAAGAAGCCGAAGTGGTCCCCAACCTGATGATTGGCTTTGGCATTGACCAGGTACAAGCGGAATACGTGGCGGAGATTAAGCTGCGCCACCTCAACCGTGAATATATTCTTAAGCGTCTTAACGACGTGGAGGAACTGGAAAAGCAGGTGGCAGATCTGACGGATGTGATGAGAGACGTCAAGCGCATCCATCGGATCATTATTGAGGAACTCAAAGCGGTGTCCAAACGGTACGGACAACCCCGACGTACGCAACTGCTGTATGCTACGGATATCGTGCAGGAGGTGGAGGAGAAAGAGGAGGTCAACGACTATCCTTGTACTCTGTTCTTCACTAAGGAAGGCTATTTCAAGAAGATAACGCCTCAGTCTCTGCGTATGAGTGGTGAGCATAAGCTTAAGGAGGGCGATGCCATCGTACAGACGGTGGAAACCAGCAACGCCAAAGACCTGCTCTTCTTTGGCGATAAGGGCACCGTGTACAAGAGCCGCGTGGCGGATTTCCGTGACACTAAGGCCAGCGTGATGGGTGAGTATATCCCGTCCAAACTGGAGTTTGACGAAGGGGAGAACGCTGTCTATATGGCGGTGCTGACGGAATACGTCGGCTATATGCTGTTCTTCTTTGAAAACGGTAAAGTGGCTAAGGTGGATATATCTGCGTATGCCACCAAGACCAACCGCCGTAAGCTGATCAATGCTTACAGCGATAAGTCGCCGTTGGTGGCGGCGTTCTACGTGCCGCAGGATACGGAGTTTGTATTGACCGCCACCTCCGGCCGCCGTCTGCTGGTGCATACCGGCGCTATTGCATCCAAAACCACCCGTAACACCATCGGCGTGCAGGTGTTAGCGGTCAAGGGTAAGCACCATCTCCAGACGGTGCAGCCTTACGTGCCGGGTTCGCTGACCAAGGAGAATCGTTATCGCACCAAGACGTTACCTGCCGCCGGGGCTATGCCGCAAGCGGAAGATTTTGGCGAACAGTTGACCTTGTTGTAAAATAAGAAACCCGCTGCCGGTGACAGAACCTGTCGTTCTCAATCATCGGTAGCGGTTTCCGGCAGCGGCTACGGCAAACGCTGTATCTTCATAACCGTTGCTGAGTGTAGTGTGTTCCGCAACGGCGGTTATATTGATGGAATTATTTTGAATATTTTTCTTGCAATTTGCAGATGACTGTGTTAATATATATTGGTATCTGTAAGTTTAATGACTCTGGAGGTTGCTAAAATGTCTGCTTTTGAGTATATCATCGGTGCGATTCTTATCGTATTTTCCCTTATTATCATTTCTGTGATTCTGCTGCAGCAGGGCCGTCAGTCCAATATGGGCGTTATTTCCGGCTCTACCGACAGTTATCTGGATAAGGGCGCTGCCCGGACCTGGGATATGCGGTTGGCTCATTACACCAAGATCCTGGCCATCCTGTTCTTCGTGCTGGTGTTCGCCGGTATGATGATCACCAAGTTTGTGGGTACTGAGGATAGTGCGGCCGACGGCTCTGCCGCGACCACTACGACCACCACTACGGCGGCTACTACCACGACTACAGCCGCTTCCGAGTAATCCGTGTTATAGATGGACCGCCGACGGGTTTTGCGTCGGCGGGTTTTTTGTTTATACCATGTCTAATTGGCACATACTGTTCATACAATAACCGTGAAAGGAATGTGCTTGTATGGAATATGGGTTGCGTAAAACGCTGTTGCGTGCAGATGAAAAACCGCATCCGATTATTGAGGCTATCCGTGGCGTATGCCGGCAGATGGCGTTGGTGGAAAGACGGTTTGCTATGGAAACGGACGGCGACCTGATAGAAGGATGTATATACGAGTTGCAGTCGCTACAAGCGCAGTACCGGTATTTGCTGCGCCGGGCGAGGGAACAGGGGCTGTCGGATAATGAGCGCACCCATCTGTGGAATGAGTAGGTGAACTATGGAACTTTGGTTGCGGATATTTGTGTATGTTGTAGCGATTTGTACGGGGGTAGCGGTTTTTATAGCCGCCATCCGTACGGGTAAACCGTTGCGCCGGCTGGCCGTTTCCGGGGCACAGGGAATGTGCGCCTTGGGATTGGTGGACGTATTGGGTGCGTTTACCGGAGTTTCGTTGGGCGTCAGCTGGTTTACTGCCGGAGTGGGCACAGTGTTGGGTATTCCCGGCATCATCGGTCTGTTGCTGATGCGGTTGGTGTTGCGTGGCTGAAAAATAGTGCAAAAAAATCCCTCAGACAAAAGTCTGAGGGATTTTTTGGAGCTGCTAACCAGATTTGAACTGGTGACCTCATCCTTACCAAGGATGCGCTCTACCAACTGAGCTATAGCAGCATGTGGCGACCCGGAACGGGCTCGAACCGTCGACCTCTAGCGTGACAGGCTAGCGTTCTAACCAGCTGAACTACCGGGCCGTATCCACAAAACACCGACGGCTGTTGTCATCGGCAACGTGTTACATTATACTGGATGGTTTGCGTTTTGTCAACAGTTTTTTGCGGATTTTCGTTATTTTTTCTCTGTGGATTTTCGTTGCAATATTTGAGGTTATATGGTAGTATATATTTAATGGTTTTTCTTGGCGGTGCGTAACTCCTTAACACCGATATACAACAGTACTGCGCCAAACAATCGGCGCAGTAAGGTGGCATCCAATCCGGCGGACAGCAGCGAGGCCGGTATAGCCCCTGCTATACCGGTAAGACTGCACCACAATACGGCTTTCCACTCGATATTGCGTTGCCGGATATGACCGATCAGCGCCGCGGGTGCACAACCAATAAAGTATAACAGATTGATTCCTCCGGCGGTGTGTTGTGCTACCCCGGCAAAAGCGGTAAGATACAGCACCAACAGGGAGCCGCCACCGATACCGAATCCGCTGATGATACCGGTTGCCACACCGATGATGATTGCTAGAACGGTCATAAGGCCAACACCCCCTTGACACCGCCGTACAGTATCAGTATACCGAACAGTCGGTGTAGCCATACGGTGGGTATGCGGGCAAACAATCGGGAGGATACCAGACCGCCGAAGATACCGCCCACCACGTACGGCCACGCATCGGCCAGTACGTTTTCGCCCTGTAGGCAGAATAGGGTAAAGGATACAACAGATAAGGGGAGAATGATGGCCACCGAGGTGGCGAAGGCACGCTTTTCTTCCAGCCCGATGTATCCGATCAACAAGGGCACTAAGAATAAGCCGCCCCCGGCTCCAAACAGACCGTTGATGCCTCCGGCGACAACGCCGGTCACAAGATATTTTCCAGTTTTATGCATTGTAACCATCCTTTGCAGAGGGGTGCGTAATTTGTACGCTTTGTTGTAGTTGGTGACGCCTCTATCATCGGTAGAGGCGTCCGATGACGCACCGTTTCAGTAGCGCATTTCCAGTTTTTCCAATTATCTTTTAAATATGAGGCCTACTGCAACGGACATCCCCCCAATATATGTAATCAGTCTGCATACACGACACGTATATCAGGGAGCAGTTGAGGGGGCACAGAACAGCAGCCTTTCCCCGACGTTTCAGGGGGATGACCCGATAGGGGGCGTGGCAACCGATTGATGCTGGCGGTCATTCGGCTGATGTATGCCATCCGCCAGAAAGCCGGCATTCGATTTTTCGAAGATGATAAAAAGTGAGGAACGACTATGTTAGACCGATTGGAAGAATTGCTGTTAACCGTACAAAAACCGTCCCGGTATACCGGCGGTGAGTTCAACAGCGTAGTGAAGAACAAGGATGAGGTAGCCGTACGTTTTGCGTTCTGCTTCCCCGATTTGTATGAAGTGGGTATGTCCCATCTGGGTATGAAGATACTGTACGCTCAGTTTAATCACGAGCCGGACGTGTGGTGTGAGCGTGTGTTTACACCGGACACGGATATGGAAGCCGTTATGCGTCGGGAGAACATTCCGTTGTTTGGCTTGGAGAGTCGGGATCCCATACGCGATTTTGACTTTATCGGGTTTACCCTTCAGTATGAACTCAGTTACACTGCGGTGCTCAATATGTTGGACCTGGCCGGTGTGCCGTTGCGGTCTGACAGCCGGGATGAAAGTTATCCTCTGGTGGTGGCCGGCGGCCCTTGCACCTGTAACCCGGAGCCTCTGGCAGGCTTTGTGGACATCTTCTTCCTGGGCGAAGGGGAAGAGGTGGATTTGGAAGTTATCAACCTCTATAAACAGCACCGGCAAAGCGGCCATTACTCCAAGAGCGCCTTCTTGCGCGCCTGCGCCGATATTGAGGGCGTGTACGTGCCATCCCTGTATGACGTGTCCTATAAGTCGGACGGCACCATTGCCGCCATTACGCCTATGGACGGCGTGCCGCCTACGGTGCGCAAGCGCATTATTAAGGATTTGGATAGCTGTTACTACCCGGAATACTTTGTGGTACCTTTCAGCGATGTGGTGTTTGACCGGGCCATGAGCGAGATTTTCCGTGGTTGTATTCGAGGATGCCGTTTCTGCCAGGCCGGATTTATTTACCGCCCGGTACGGGAAAAGTCGGTGGACACCATTGACCGGCAGAGTCGGGACCTGTGCCGGTCCACCGGATATGAGGAGTTTTCTCTTTCTTCCTTGTCTACCAGTGATTACACCCATCTGGAAGAACTGTTGGACCGTCTGCTGGATTGGGCAGAGCCGGAACACACCAACATCTCTTTGCCTTCTTTGCGTATTGACGGCTTTTCGGAAGAATTGGCCAATCGCCTCAATGTGTTGCGGCGTGGCGGCCTGACCTTTGCCCCCGAGGCAGGAACGCAACGGTTGCGTGACGTTATCAATAAGAATATCACCGAAGAGGAGATTCTGGAAACGGTCGGCAAGGCGTTCCGAGGCGGTTGGACGGCGGTCAAGCTGTACTTTATGATGGGCCTTCCCACCGAAACATTGGAGGACATTGAGGGCATGGCGCAATTGGGCCAGAAGGTGGTGGATAGTTACTACCGTAATCCGGACAAGCCCAGGGGCAAGAGTGTAACAGTGTCTATGAGCGCTTCTTGTTTTGTTCCTAAGCCGTTTACCCCCTTCCAATGGGAGCCGCAGGATACCCTCGCCCAGTTGCAGGAAAAGCAGCAACATCTGGTGGAATCGGTGCACACTAAGAAGATATCCTTGAGTTGGCACGATTCTCAGACCAGTTTTCTGGAGGCGGTATTGGCGCGTGGTGACCGCCGCCTGTGCGCCGCACTGGAACTGGCGCACCAAAAGGGATTCCACCTGGATTCCTGGTCGGAGCATTTTGACTTTGATGGCTGGATGTCCATATTTGCTGAGGTTGGCGTTGACCCGTCCTTCTATGCTAACCGTCGTCGGGATTATGAGGAAATACTGCCTTGGGACCACCTGGACTTCGGTGTCACCAAGGAGTTCTTGATACGGGAAAGCAAACGGGCATACGATGCCAAGACCACGCCTAACTGCCGGCAAGCCTGTGCCGGATGTGGAGCCTCTTGTTGGAAGGAGGGTGTCTGCGTTGAAGACCGTACGCATAGTGTTTGAGAAGCGGGGAAGAGCCAAGTTTATTTCCCATCTGGATTTGACCCGTACCATGACCCGGGTGGTGCGCCGAGCGTCCATTCCTCTGTGGTATACCGAAGGATTTAATCGTCATCCGTATCTTACCTTTGCTGCGCCCTTGTCTTTGGGCTATGAGGGCCTGCGTGAGACTATGGACCTGCGTTTGCAAGAGGATATGCCCTATGATGAGTTGGTGAGTCGGCTCAATCAAGCGATGCCGGAGGGGCTGTGGGCGGTATCTGCTGCCGAAGCGGTGTGTAAACCCGGCGACCTGATGGCGGCTTCCTATTTACTTGCGTTTGACTGTCCGGCGGACGAGTTGCAGTCGCTATTGGCGCAACCGGAAGTGTTGGTGGAAAAGAAAACGAAGAAAAAGATCGTAAAAACCATCGATATCCGTCCGGTTTTTGCGGATGCCAAGATAGAGGAGACGCCGTTAGGGACGGAGATGACGGTGACTTTGCCGTGTAACAGCGCCGAAACGGTTAACCCCGGTTTGCTGCTGACGGCGCTCAATAACGACAGGGAACAACCGGCGCATATGCACGTTCTGCGAACGGAATTGTTGGACGCGAATGGTGCGCCTTTCCGGTAAATGAGAATTTTTTCACAAATTACAAAAAAACACTTGCATTTTCCGTAACCCTATGGTATTATACTAAGCGTGTTTTTGGTCCGCGGGATAATTGCGCCCGTGGGGGTTAATGCCAGGCGAAAGCACGACATTAAAGCGGATAGTCCTCTACCGGCCTCGTGCGCGGCAAGAATGTCTGAAAATTTAGGAGGAAAAACCATGGATGCATTGAAACTAATCGCAGGCGACAGCATCAAAGAGACCACTCCCGCTTTCAACGTGGGCGACACGATCCGTGTGGACGTGAAGATCCGCGAAGGTGAGCGTGAGCGTATTCAGGCCTTTGAGGGTACTGTTATCGCCAAGAAGGGTAGCGGCGTCGCCGAGACCTTTACCGTTCGCCGTGTGGCTTACGGTGTGGGTGTGGAGCGTGTGTTCCCCCTGCACAGCCCCAACGTGGCGGCTGTCAAGGTGATTCGCGCCGGTAAGGTTCGCCGCAGCAAGCTGTATTATCTGCGTGATCGCGTGGGTAAGGCGGCTAAGGTCAAGGAATTGATTAAATAATTGCGATTTTTTGCAAAAAAGGGGCTGTAAAGTCCCTTTTTTGCTTTATTTTTTTGTTTTTATATGCTATAATAGAGCGATAGATTGGATAAGAAAGGAAGTGAGCGCCTGTGGAAACCAAAATTAACGATACTGCGCCCTCTGTGCGTTCCCGACAAGCGGCTGCCTTTCTGTTTGACTGGGTCAGTGCCATGATCGTGGCGATCATGATCCCGGTGATATTGTTCACCTTGTTTATTCGCATTGTGACGGTGGACGGCACTTCAATGGACAAGACCCTGCATAATGAGGATTGTCTGATGTTGTTGACCGCTGTGGAATTGTACAAATACGGGGATATCGTAGTTATTGACCGGTACGTGCAGGAGCCTCTGGTTAAGCGCATTATCGGTGTGGCCGGCGATACGGTGGAGATTACCGCCACCGGCGAGGTGTACCTAAACGGCGCTGTGCTGGAGGAGCCCTACGCCATAGGTAAGACCTACCCCAACGCGCTTACCGGACAGGTGCGGATACCGGACGGTTACGTGTTTGTGTTGGGAGATAACCGCCCGGTATCCAAGGATAGCCGTTCCGCCGACGTGGGACTTATTCCTGTGGATGATCTGCTAGGCAAGGCGGTGCTGCGCGTGTGGCCCTTATCCTCGTTTGGCGGTATTTATGACGGCTTAATTACGGACGGAGGAGATATCGATGACTCCGATGAATGACCGCAAACCATCCTCCTGGCAACGGACGTTGTTTGATTGGATGGCATCGCTGATTGGCGCATTGGTGGTTGTCGCCTTTGTGTACGCCTTCCTGTTCCGCGTGGTGACGGTCAGCGGTGCTTCCATGGACCGCACCCTGCACAACGGAGATAATCTCATTATGGTGACCCGTCTGTACACGCTGGAACGAGGCGATATCGTGGTGATAGAACGGAAGGACGATGAACCGCTGATTAAGCGTGTCATTGCCCTGTCCGGTGATACGGTGGATATAGATACTCATACCGGCGCTGTGTTTCTTAATGGCAAACAGTTGGCGGAAACGTATACTCGTGATGGCACGACACCGCCTTTTTCTTTTATCGGTCCGTATACCGTGCCGGAGGGATACGTCTTCGCTATGGGAGATAATCGGTGCGAGTCGCTGGATAGCCGGGATTTGGGACCTTTTTCGGTGGATGCGGTGTTGGGCGAGGCGGTCTTCCGCATAAGCCCTATGGATAAGATCGGCCCCTTGAACGAGGAGTAAAGCTATGGCAGACAAGCGTAACAAACACAAGAAGAATACGGGCAAATCGTATGCGACGGATAACCGCCGTCAATCACCTGCGCAGGATAAGACTCCTGCCGCCGAAACCATCCAATGGTTTCCCGGTCATATGGCCCGTACCCGTCGTAAGATGAAGGAGTGTTTGCCCCTCATTGATGCGGTGATAGAGGTGGTGGATGCCCGTATTCCCGTGAGCAGTCGCAACCCGGAACTGGATGAGTTAACCGGACGTAAACCAC
>JAZRMD010000141.1:0-7190 GCA_045647285.1 Acutalibacteraceae bacterium | reverse complement strand
CTAACATCTTGATTTTGACAGAGGACGGCAGACTAATCACTGCCAGAGATCGTTTAGGCAGAATCCCAGTGCAGATCGGCAAGGATGAAAATGGCTACTGCGCCTCATTTGAGCAGTTTGCCTATACGAAGTTGGGCTTTGAACATGTGATGGAGCTTGGCCCTGGTGAGGTTGTTGAGCTGACCCCGGACAGTGTGACCCAACTGGCTGCTCCTGGTAAGCAGATGCGCATGTGTGCCTTCCTGTGGAGTTACTACGGCTATTCCACCTCTTGCTACGAGGGGGTCAACGTGGAGATGATGCGCTACCGGAACGGCGAGATCATGGCGGACTACGACGCCAAGGCAGACAACTGCGACGGGGTGGACTACGTGTGCGGTATGCCGGACAGCGGCACCCCCCACGCCATCGGTTACGCCAACGCCAGCCACCTGCCCTTTGCCCGGGCGTACATCAAGTACACCCCCACCTGGTCCCGTAGTTTTACCCCCACCAAGCAGAGCGACCGCAACCGGATTGCCAAGATGAAGCAGATTCCGGTGCCGGAACTGATTGAGGATAAGGGGCTCTTGTTGGTGGACGACTCCATCGTCCGGGGCACTCAGCTTAAGGAAACGGTGGATTTCCTCTATGAAAGCGGCGCCAAGCAGGTGCATATGCGTTCCGCCTGTCCGCCCATTATGTTTAACTGCAAGTACCTCAACTTCTCCCGGAGCAACAATGACCTGGATCTCATCGCCCGTAAGACCATTATGGAACTGGAAGGGGAAGAGGGATTCCAGCACATTGAAGAATACAGCGACGGCACCACCGAACGGGGACGCCGTCTGCGTACCACCTTAGCGGAGAAACTGCATCTGGGGTCGTTGGAATTTCAGTCCTTGGAGGGGGTCATTAAGGCCATCGGTCTGCCCCCCTGCAAGCTGTGCACGTACTGCTGGAACGGTAAAGAGTGATAGGGAATAAGAAAGGAGCATCCACGATGCACGAGAATTCAAGATCTGAAAGTTACGCGGCGGCCGGTGTGGATATCACCGCCGGTTACAAGTCGGTAGAACTGATGAAACAGCATATCAACCGCACCAAGAACGAGGGTTGCCTGGACGACGTGGGCGGCTTTGGCGGTTGCTTTGGTCTTAACCTGACCGGCATCACCCAGCCGGTATTGGTGTCCGGCACCGACGGTTGCGGCACCAAGGTCAAGTTGGCCATTCTGATGGACAAGCACGACACCATCGGCATTGATGCGGTGGCTATGTGCGTTAACGACATTATCTGTTGCGGCGCCAAGCCCCTGTTCTTCTTAGATTATATTGCCTGCGGCAAGAACGTACCGGAAAAGATTGCCCAGATCGTGGCCGGCGTGGCGGAGGGCTGTGTGCAGTCCGGCGCCGCCCTCATCGGCGGTGAGACCGCCGGGCACCCGGGTCTGATGCCTCCCGAGGATTACGACCTGGCCGGGTATTGCACCGGTATCGTGGACAAGGCCAAGATGATTGACAATACCACTATGGCGGCCGGGGACGTGGTGATCGCCCTGCCCTCCACCGGTATTCACTCCAACGGCTTTTCTCTGTGCCGCAAGGTGTTTGGCATTGATAATAACAACCCGGAACTGTACGTACCCCGGGAGGAACTGGACGGCAAGACCATTGCCGAGGCCCTGCTGACCCCCACCCGTATTTACGTCAAGAGTGTGTTGGCTCTGTTGGACGAGGTTAAGGTCAAGGGTATCTCCCACATTACCGGCGGTGGCTTCTATGAGAACATTCCCCGGTCCATCCCCGACGGTCTGGGCGCCAAGATCGACAAGGCGGCCATCCGGGTACTGCCCATCTTCGACCTGATTGCCCAGTGGGGCAACATTCCCGAGAGAGATATGTACAACACCTACAATATGGGTGTGGGTATGAGCATTGTGGTGCCCCCCGAAGAGGTGGATAAGGCGCTGGAGATTCTCAAGGCTCATGGGGATGACGCTTACGTTATCGGCACCATCGTCCCCTCGGACGACAAGGTGATCCTGTGAGTAAGACAAGGGTAGCGGTGCTGGTGTCCGGCGGCGGCACCAACCTCCAGGCCATCATTGACGCCGTCCACACGGGGATCATCCACAGCGGCGAGTTGGCTCTGGTGATTGCCAACAAGGCGGATGCCTATGCGCTGGAACGGGCCCGCAAGGCCGGTATCCCCACCCGTACCGTACTGCGTAAGGAATGCGGCAGTCAGGAAGCCTTTGAGGATGCGCTGATGGAGGCGCTGGAGGAGGCACGCATAGACCTTATCGTACTGGCCGGATTTATGAGCATACTCAGCGAACGGTTTACCGCCCGGTATGACCGCCGCATACTCAACGTGCATCCCTCTCTTATTCCGTCCTTCTGTGGACAGGGATATTACGGGTTACGGGTGCACGAGGCGGCGCTTTCCAAGGGTGTTAAGGTAACCGGCGCCACCGTCCATTACGTTAACGAGATTCCCGACGGGGGAGAGATACTGCTGCAGAAGGCGGTGGAGGTACTGCCGGGGGATACCCCCGAGGTGCTGCAACGCCGGGTGATGGAGCAGGCCGAATGGCTGTTGCTTCCGGCGGCGGTGGAAATGGTCAGCGCTCAGTTGGCCGACAATACGAAGGAATAAGGGTGACAGAATATGAAAGTAACCGATATTGCACAGGAGCTTAATTCTCTGGCCTACCACGGCCGGGGCATCATCATCGGCAAGTCTGCCGACGGTAGCAAGGCGGTCACCGCCTACTTCATTATGGGCCGTAGCGTCAACAGCCGCAACCGGGTGTTCGTGGCGGAAGGGGAGGCTATGCGCACCAAGGCCTTTGACGAGTCCAAGATGGTGGACCCCCACCTGATTATCTACTATCCGGTGCGTGTGTTGGGCAACAAGACCATTGTGACCAACGGTGACCAGACGGATACCATCTATGATCTGATGGATAAGCAGATGACCTTTGAACAGGCTCTGCGTACCCGGGAGTTTGAGGACGATAAGCCCAACTTCACCCCCCGTATCTCCGGTATCATCCATCACGAAAATGGGGATATGAACTACGCTCTGTCTATCCTCAAGAGCGCCGAGGGGGATGACCGTTCCTGTCAGCGGTTTACCTACGCCTATTCCAACCCCCTGCCGGGCCGTGCCAAGTTTATTCATACCTACAACGGCGACGGCGACCCGTTGCCCTCCTTTGAGGGGGAACCCAAGACGCTGGAGTTGCCGGATATGGACATTGACGGCCTGACCGACCTTATCTGGAACAATCTCAATGAGGACAATAAGGTGTCTCTGTTTGTCCGCACCATTGACTTAGCCACCGGCGAGACCGCCACCCGCATCGTCAATAAAAATCAGTAAGGAGTGCCGCAAGATGAAAGAATTTGAGCTCAAATACGGTTGTAACCCCAACCAGAAGCCTTCCCGTATCTATATGCACGACGGCAGCGAGCTGCCCATCAAGATTCTGTCCGGTCGTCCCGGCTACATCAATTTCTTGGATGCTTTCAACTCCTGGCAGTTGGTCAAGGAACTCAAGGAAGCCTTGGGTCTGCCGGCGGTGACTTCTTTTAAGCACGTGTCCCCCACGTCGGCGGCGGTGGGTATTCCCCTGTCCGATACGCTCAAGAAGGCGTGCTTTGTGGACGACGTGGAGGGCCTGGACGAGTCCCCTCTGGCCTGTGCCTACGCCCGTGCCCGAGGTACCGACCGTATGTGTTCCTTCGGTGTCTGGGTGGCCCTGTCCGACGTGTGCGACGTGACCACCGCCCTGATGATTAAGCGTGAGGTGTCCGACGGCATCATCGCCCCCGGTTATGAGCCTCAAGCGTTGGAGATTCTCAAGCAGAAGCGCAAGGGCAACTACAACATTGTGGAGATTGATCCCAACTACGTCCCGGATGCCACCGAGCACAAGCAGGTGTACGGCATCACCTTTGAGCAGGGACGCAACAACTTTGAGATTAACCGGGAACTGCTGCAGAACATCGTCACCGCCAACAAGGATATGCCCGAGAGTGCGGTGCGTGACCTGATTGTGGCGCTGATTACCCTTAAGTACACCCAGTCCAACTCCGTCTGCTACGCAGTGGACGGTCAGGCCATTGGTGTGGGCGCCGGTCAGCAGAGCCGTATCCATTGTACCCGTCTGGCCGGCACCAAGGCGGACACCTGGTTCCTGCGTCAGCACGAGAAGGTGTTGGCTCTGCCCTTTAAGGATACCCTGGGCCGCCCCGACCGGGATAACGTGATCGACGGGTACATTAACCAGAACGAAGAGGACGTGTGCGCTGACGGCGTGTGGCAGAGGTATTTCACCACCCGTCCGGAACCCTTTACTGCCGCCGAGCAACGTGCCTACCTGGACACCATTGACGGTGTGGCCTTGGGCAGCGATGCGTTCTTCCCCTTCAGCGATAATATTGACCGGGCCCGGAAGAGTGGCGTACGGTATATTGCCGAGCCGGGCGGTTCCATCCGTGACGGCGAGGTCATCGACTGCTGTGATAAGCACGGCATCGCCATGGCCTTTACCGGTATGCGCCTGTTCCATCATTGATCGAGTGAGTTAACTTCTCACTCCTCACCTCTCATTCCTAACTTACATATGGAGGCAACTATGAAACTGCTTGTCGTTGGCGGTGGTGGGCGTGAACACGCCATCATCCGTAAATTATTGGAAAATCCGGCTGTGACCACCCTGTACGCCCTGCCGGGCAACGGGGGCATCGGTCGGGACGCCATCTGTGTGGATAAGGACCCCAAGGACGTGGCCGCCGTGGCCGCCTTTGCCAAGGAGAACGGCATTGACTATGCGGTGGTGGCGCCGGACGACCCGTTGGTGCTGGGTTGTGTGGATGCGCTGGAAGCCCAGGGGATTCCCTGTTTTGGCCCCCGTTCCAACGCCGCCATCATTGAAGGCAGTAAGGTGTTTTCCAAGAACTTGATGAAAAAATACGGCATCCCCACCGCTGCGTACGAGGTGTTTGACAATATGGATGCGGCGCTGACCTATCTGGACACGGCGCCCATTCCCACCGTCATTAAGGCGGACGGTCTGGCCCTGGGCAAGGGCGTTATCATCGCCCAGACCCGGGAGGAAGCCAAGGCGGCCGTGGTGTCTATGATGCAGGACAAGATGTTCGGCAGCAGCGGCGACCACATTGTGGTGGAGGAGTTTCTTACCGGCCCCGAGGTGTCGGTGCTGTCCTTTACCGACGGCAACGTGGTGGTGCCCATGGTATCCACTATGGACCACAAGCGGGCCGGGGATAACGATACCGGCCTGAACACCGGCGGTATGGGGACGGTGGCCCCCAACCCCTATTACACCCAGGCGGTGGCCGACCGGTGTATGGAGGAGATCTTCCTGCCCACCATCCGGGCGATGGCGGCAGAAGGACGCACGTTTAAGGGTTGTTTGTACTTTGGCCTGATGCTGACCCCCGACGGTCCCAAGGTTATCGAGTATAACTGTCGCTTTGGCGACCCGGAAACCCAGGTGGTACTGCCCCTGCTGGAGAGTGACCTGCTGACCGTGATGCAAGCGGTCACCGACGGTACTTTGGCGGATACCCCCGTCACCTTCAGCGATAAGCACGCCTGTTGCGTGATTATGGCGTCCAAAGGCTATCCCCAAGCGTACGACAAGGGTCTGCCCATGGATATTCCGGCGGATATCTGGCCTCAGGTATACGTGGCCGGCGCCAAGGAGAAGGACGGTGTCCTGCTGACCAACGGCGGCCGTGTGCTGGGCGCCACCGCCGTGGCGAATACGCTGCAAGACGCTATTACCGCCGCCTATGGGCTGGTGGAGCGCATTTCCTTTGACAACGCCTATTACCGCCACGATATTGGCGCACGGGCCCTACAAGCCAAGGAGGATAATTAAATGGTCTATCGTGTATATGTGGAAAAGAAAAAAGAACTGGCCAACGAGGCTCACGCTCTGCTGGGTGACGTGCGCACCCTGTTGGGCGTGGATGCTCTTACCGACGTACGGGTCATTAACCGGTACGACGCAGAAAACATTACCGAGGAGTTGTTCAACTACGCCATCGGTACGGTATTTTCCGAGCCGCAGTTGGATATGACCTCGGCGGAACTGTCTGCCGAGGGCGCCACGGTGTTTGCGGTGGAGTTTCTGCCCGGTCAGTTTGACCAGCGCGCGGATTCTGCCGCCCAGTGTATCCAGATTATCTCTCAGGGCGACCGTCCCACCGTGCGTTCCGCTAAGGTGTACGTCCTGTACGGTGACCTGACCGACGAGCAGGTAGCGGAGATTAAGAAATACGTTATCAACCCGGTGGAAGCCCGGGAAGCGGCGCTGGATAAGCCGGAGACCCTCAAGGTCAACTACGACATCCCCACCACCGTTCGGACGTTGGACGGTTTCTGCGACCTGGACCGGGAGGGCCTCACACAGTTTGTGGCGGATTACGGTCTGGCTATGGATACGGACGATATCGCCTTCTGTCAGGCCTACTTCCGCAAGGAACAGCGTGACCCCACCATCACCGAGATCCGGATGATTGACACCTACTGGTCCGACCATTGCCGTCACACCACCTTCCTGACGGTCATTGACGAGGTGACCTTTGAGGACGACCTGTTGCAGGCGGCCTACGACGAGTATATTGCCGTGCGCCGTGAGTTGGGACGCACCAAGCCCATTTGTCTGATGGACGTAGCTACCGTGGCGGTCAAATATCTGCGGCAGAACGGTAAGTTGGACAAGCTGGACGAGTCGGAAGAGATTAACGCCTGTACCGTTAAGATCGACGTGGACGTGGACGGTGTCCGGGAGCCTTGGCTGCTGCTGTTTAAGAACGAGACCCACAACCACCCCACCGAGATCGAGCCTTTCGGCGGTGCGGCCACCTGTATCGGCGGCGCCATCCGTGACCCCCTGTCCGGACGCAGTTACGTGTACGGCGCTATGCGTGTCACCGGTGCGGCGGACCCCCTCAAGCCGATCAGCGAAACCATCCCCGGCAAACTGCCCCAGCGCAAGCTGGTGACCACCGCCGCCGCCGGATATTCCTCCTACGGCAACCAGATTGGTCTGGCCACCGGTATCGTGGATGAGATCTACCATCCCGGTTACGCCGCCAAGCGTATGGAGATCGGCGCAGTCATCGCCGCCGCCCCGGCGGCCAACGTGCGCCGGGAGGTACCGGCCC
>JAZRMD010000140.1:0-2617 GCA_045647285.1 Acutalibacteraceae bacterium | reverse complement strand
GAGATCATCGGTCTGACCGAGGAGCGCGCTAAGACCGTTGTTACCGGTATCGAAATGTTCCGCAAGATGCTGGATTACGCTGAGGCCGGCGATAACATCGGCGCCCTGCTGCGTGGTGTGGCTCGTGAGGACATCGAGCGTGGCCAGGTTCTGTGTAAGCCCGGCACCGTGAACCCCCACACCAAGTTCCATGCTCAGGTTTATGTTCTGAGCAAGGACGAAGGTGGCCGTCACACCCCCTTCTTCAACAACTATCGTCCCCAGTTCTACTTCCGTACCACCGACGTTACCGGCGTCAACAACCTGCCCGAAGGCGTTGAGATGTGCATGCCCGGCGATAACGTGGAGATGGACGTTGAGCTGATCACCCCCATCGCTATCGAAGAGGGTCTGCGTTTCGCTATCCGTGAGGGTGGCCGTACCGTTGGTTCCGGCGTTGTTTCCAAGATCAACGAGTAATCTCGGTATAAGCGCACACAATGCATAAGAGAGCACCCCGTTTCTCCTTGAAACGGGGTGCTTTTTTGCCTCTTGACATATACCCCCTGGGGGTATATAATATTAACCGAAAGGGGTGATAGCCATGGCAACAAAATACGCACCTTGTTGTGATAACGACCGGCATACCCACCGGGATGACACGGAGAAGACCAAACTCATCCACCGGCTCAACAGACTGGAGGGGCAGATTCGCGGTCTGCGTGGCATGGTGGAGTCGGACGCATACTGCGTGGACATTTTGACCCAATCGGCCGCGGCGGCGGCGGCTCTCAACGGGTTTAATAAGGAACTGATGGGGCATCATATCCGTGGCTGTGTGGCGCAGGATCTTAAGCAGGGGGACGACACCTCGGTGGAAGAACTGATTGCTATACTCCACAAGTTGATGTAGGAGGGACGTATGGAACAATATACAGTTACCGGTATGACCTGCGCAGCTTGTAGCGCCCGGGTGGAACGGGCGGTGTCTGCTGTTGACGGCGTCACCTCCTGCGCAGTCAATCTGCTGACCGGCTCTATGGCGGTGGAAGGGAACGTGCCACCCTCTGCGGTGGTGGCGGCGGTGGAAGCGGTGGGCTACGGTGCCGTCCCCAAGGGCAGAGTGCCGACCGCTACCCCTCACGCTTCTTCCCATGACGGATGGCGGCTGGCGTGGTCGGCGGTATTTCTGGTGGCACTCATGTACCTGTCCATGGGACACGGTATGTGGGGCTGGCCGCTGCCGGCGGCACTGGCGGATAACCCTATGGCGCAGGGCCTCACACAAGTATTGCTCACCGTGGTGGTAATGGGGTTTAACCGGTCTATTTTTGTCAAGGGCGTTCGGGCGCTATTAAAGAAATCGCCTACCATGGACACATTAGTTACTTTGGGTAGCGGCGCAGCGTTTGCCTACAGCACGGCGGTGCTGTTTACCATGACCGCCGGGGGAGAAGCGGCCGTTCACGGTCTGCACGACCTCTATTACGAGTCGGCGGCTATGATATTGACCCTCATTTCGGTGGGCAAACGGCTGGAAGCCCGTTCCAAGGGCCGTACCACCGACGCCATACGCCGGCTGATGGACCTGTCCCCCCGGAGTGCGGTGGTGTTGGTGGATGGGCAAGAACGCACCGTGCCGGTGGACCGTGTGGCGGTGG
The DNA here is from genome assembly GCA_045647285.1 of Acutalibacteraceae bacterium. Classification (GTDB taxonomy): domain Bacteria; phylum Bacillota; class Clostridia; order Oscillospirales; family Acutalibacteraceae; genus UBA5905. The sequence goes on along the minus strand of JAZRMD010000140.1, from coordinate 977 downwards.
GGGACTGCTTTGCGGTGCATCCCGGGGCGGCGGTGCCGGTGGATGGCGTCATACTGGACGGTACCGGCGCTGTGGATGAATCCGCCCTGACCGGTGAGAGTGTGCCGGTGGATAAGGCTCCCGGCGACCGGGTATCGGCGGCCACCATCAACCGTTCCGGTTATTTGGTGTGCCGTGCCACCCACGTGGGAGAGGACACATCCCTGTCCCGGATCATCCGTATGGTGGAGGAGGCCGCGTCCACCAAAGCCCCCATCGCCAAGATGGCGGATAAGGTAGCCGGTATATTTGTGCCCACGGTGCTGGGAATTGCGGCGGTGACCCTGACGGTGTGGCTGCTGTTGGGCTACCCGTGGGGATATTCCTTGATGCGTAGTGTGGCGGTGTTGGTCATTAGTTGCCCTTGTGCCTTGGGCCTGGCTACTCCGGTGGCCATTATGGTGGGCACCGGTGTGGGCGCCCGTAACGGCGTGTTGTTTAAGACTGCCGCTGCTCTGGAACACACCGGCCGTGTCCGCATCGTGGCGCTGGACAAGACCGGCACCTTGACGGTGGGCAGCCCCCAACTGACCGATTGTATATCCGTGGATGCGGATGAACACACCTTGCTCACCGTGGCCTATGGACTGGAAAGCCGAAGCGAACACCCTCTGGCCCGGGCGGTGTGTGCCTATGCCGATACTCGGAATATACCGGCTGCCCCGGTGACGGACTTTCGGGCGTTACCCGGTAGTGGGGTGGAGGCGTACCTGGACGGCCAACGGGTGTTTGCCGGCAACCGCCGGTTTATAGAGGAGCATCTGCCCCTGTCGCCGGAATGGACCGCCCGGGCGGATGACCTGGCATCCCAGGGCAAGACACCGTTGTTCTTTGCCGCCCATGACCGGTTGCTGGGCATACTGGCGGTAGCGGACGTGCTCAAGCCGGACAGCCGTCAGGCGGTGCGTCGGTTACAGCAGATGGGTATCCGGGTGGTG
>JAZRMD010000139.1:0-10612 GCA_045647285.1 Acutalibacteraceae bacterium | reverse complement strand
AAAACGGCGTCATCGACGTACAGACCGGTGAGTTTGGAGCCGATATGAAGGTTGAGTTGCTTAACGATGGACCGGTGACCATTCTCCTGGATACCGATGAGTGGAAGAAAGGAAAATAAGGGATGCAAGTCATAACGCTTACGGTGGGCACGTTGCAGACCAACTGCTACGTCATTTATGACCAGACCAGTCGCCAGGCGTATGTCGTGGACCCCGGAGATGAAGCGGATCGCATTGTATCCGCCGTGGAATCCAACGGTCTGCAGGTGTTGGGCGTGGTGTTGACCCACGTGCATTTTGACCATATGTTAGCATCCCAAGCGCTGTGCCGCCAATGGCAGGTGCCGTTGCTGGTGGGTGCGCAGGACCAACCGGCCTTGACCGACGGACGCCGTAATCTGATGGAGTTGTTTTCTCCCGGCACCACATTGGCGATGTCGGCTGACCGTTTGTTACATGAGGGCGATACGTTGCCGTTGGGGGAAGAAGAACTGTGTGTGTTGGAAACGCCCGGACATACCCCCGGCAGCATTTGTCTGTTGACAGCGGATGCGTTGCTGTCCGGTGATACGCTGTTTTGCGGCAGTGTGGGACGCACGGATTTTCCCGGCGGTAACGCCTTGAATTTATATGGCTCTTTGGCCCGTTTGGCGGCCATTGAAGGGGAGCGTACCGTGTATCCCGGTCATGGGGAAGCCACCTCTTTGTCGTATGAGCGCACCACCAATCCGTATTTAACAAGGTGAATTCTGTATGGTTATTTATCTCAAAGGCAATGATTTTCATTTTGAATTGGAAAATGTGAGCCGTTTATTTTTACCGCAGGAAAAAATCACGCCCGTCCCGGTGGAAGCGTTCCCGGTGCAGACACCTGTCGGCATCGTGGCATACTGTGCTGTGGAGGGGGATGCGGCGTCCTGTCGGCTGACGCTGGAGGAGTTTGACCAGTCGTTGAGTGAGACCATCTCCATAGCCGAAGACACAGAACTGATTTTATGCACATTATTATACCGGTTACTCGTAAAGCTATTAGGCTTTACACAGGACTGGGGGTTGGTGACGGGTGTAAGACCGATTAAGTTGTTGCGCAGACTTACCGACGAGATGGGAGAAAGTGCGGCAGATGGATATTTCCGTGACCGGTTGTTGGTGAGTGACCACAAGCGTTCATTGTGTCGTAATACGCTGACCCAAGAAGACGCTATTTTGCGCTTATCCCGTCCGGACTCATTTAGTCTGTATGTTTCCATTCCTTTTTGCCCCACCCGTTGTGACTATTGTTCCTTTGTGTCCCAGACGGTGGTACGAGCCAAGAAACTGATACCCGAATACGTGGACTGCTTGTGTCGAGAAATTGCCTATACGGGCCGGATAGCCCGGGAATTGGGTATTCGCCTGGAAACGGTGTATTTTGGCGGCGGTACCCCCACCACCCTGTCTGCGGAACAACTGGCGACCGTCCTCAATGCGGTTGAGTCTAGTTTCGACCTGTCCCATCTGCGTGAATACACGGTGGAAGCCGGCAGACCGGACACAGTAACGGCAGAAAAGATGGCGGTATTGCGGCGTGCCGGTGTGGGACGTGTTAGCATTAATCCTCAGACCTTGCAACAGCCGGTGTTGGATGCTATCGGCCGTAAGCACACGGTGGACCAGTTCTACGAGGCCTTTGCAATGGCTCGGGATGCCGGGTTTACCAACATCAACACCGACCTGATTGCCGGACTTCCCGGCGACACGTATGAGGGTTTCTGCGACACGTTAGACCGTATCATGACGCTTTCACCTGAGAGTGTGACGGTGCATACTCTGTCAATGAAGCGTGCTTCCAATCTTATGCTTGAGCATCGTGCGGATTATCGGGTGCAGGACGATGCCGTGCGTATGGTACGCCGTACAGCGCAGATGTTACCCAATGCCGGGTACCGCCCGTATTATCTGTATCGGCAGAGCCGTACGGTGGGCAACCAAGAGAACGTTGGATGGGCAAAACCCGGCTATGAAGGACTATATAACGTCTACATTATGGATGAGACCCATACCATTCTGGGTTGCGGCGCCGGCTCTGTCAGCAAACTGAAACAGCCGCATAGCGAGTATCTGGAACGGATCTTTAACTACAAATTCCCTTACGAATACAACACGGGAATAGAGGAAATGTTGCGCCGTAAGGACGGGGTGGCAGAATTTTATGGTAAGTATTGCAATATGTGATAAAATAGCGTATAATGATGATGCTATCAATTGACGAGGAGCGTGTGGATATGGGCACTTGGGAAGAAATTGCCTACAAAGCAAAGGACTTGACCGATGCGGCCGGCAGAAAGGCCGCGGACTTAGCACAGTCTGCCAAACTGCAGTTTCGCCATACGGAGAATGAAAAAATTATAGACGAAGCGTTGCGTGCCATAGGTCAGTTGGTATACGAAAGTTGGAGTGACGCCGACGATCCGGATGAAAAGATGATGGCAGAATTGGTCGCTCGTGTGGACGAGCTGACCCGTGCCAATGCAAAGATTACGTCGGAGATTGAGCATCTGCGTGGTTGTCGTATCTGCCGTGGCTGTGATGCCAAAAACCCCATCAATGCACGGTATTGTTTGCGGTGCGGTAAACCGTTGTAATATCCTGTAACATACAAAAGGCGTCGGCTCCCCGTAGGGAGTCGACGCTTTGCTGTTTTTCAGTATTCGTCCAGAAAGGATACGGTATGGTCACCCTTGTGATACCCCAGTATGGTTTCCAGATTCACGTTTTCGGCAGAATGAAATATATTGTGGTCGATCTGCTTGTTTATCTTGCGCAGGTCGGCTAATAGGGATTTTATCTCTGCTCTCTTGGTAGCGGTATCTCCGTGTTGGCTAGCGGTCACCGAGCAGGCGCATCGCAAGAAGTGCAGGTCGTTGTAACGGCACCAGGCCTGGATGTCGTGCTCACGCACCAGATAGAGAGGACGTATCAACTCCATACCGGGGAAGTTGGTGCTGTGCAGCTTGGGCATCATGGTACGCATTTCACCGCCGTACAGCATACTCATCAAGGTGGTTTCAATTACATCGTCAAAGTGATGGCCGAGGGCTATCTTGTTGCACCCCAGGTCCCTGGCGAATTTATACAGATATCCACGACGCATTCGGGCGCACAGGTAACAAGACGGTTTTTCCTGCTTCTCTACGACGGAAAATATCGGACTGTCAAAGATGCGGATGGGAATCTGCAGTAAAGCGGCGTTTTCCTCAATGCGTTGCCGGTTTTCGGGACGGTAACCGGGGTCCATCACGATAAATTCCAATTCGAAGGGAACTTCGCTGCCGTGTCTATGCAGTTCCTGTAAGCATTTGGCCAATAGCATGGAATCTTTTCCACCGGAGATGCACACGCCGATCTTATCGTTAGCGGCGATCATACGATAGTCCTTCAGACCACCGATAAAGGGATTCCATATGGTCTTACGGTATTTTTTGATGATGCTGCGCTCTATTTGTTGACACCGGTCCATTACACAGCGTCCTTTCTGCGCTTGTTGGCAATGATCTGCATAACGGCAGAGAACATTTCCTTACCGTTGATAAGCAACATTATCAGTAACAAGGTCCCCTCTATGAATATCCATCCAGGAACCTCTGCTATCATCACAACAGCTTGTATCATCAAAATGCCAAAGCCGGCGGCAAATCGCGGTAGGTCCCAACGAATGGGAATGAAGCGACGGGTGTGTATGCTACGGATAACCAGCACAACGGCATAACTGATAGCGGTTGATAACGCTGCGCCTTGTACGTCGAAGGCCTTGATGAGCAGGAAATTACCGATTAAGTTAATGATCGTACCGATAAGCGTGGTCCACAGGGCGCTTTGACTGCGCTTTTCCACCGTGTAGATGGTGCCGATGAAACTGACCAGATTAGATACGGCCATGGCGATAACCAAGGTGGGCATATACTGCCAGGAACTGTAATATTCCGGCGCAACCAACAGCGAGGTTATCAACTTGGCGCCGATAATCAACCCGGAACCGCACAGGAAGATGACCGACTGGTACATAGAGAGAATTTTAGAAAAGAACTGTTGGCGCTCCAACGGACTTTTTTCGGTGAGTATGGACATTTGCCACGCATCCATAAAGACGCCGCTGATGAGAATAAGTAGATTGGGCACCTTGTAGGCGGCGGCGTATAGACCGTTGGCGGATTCGCTGATCATATTGGCCACCATAAACCGGTCGGATGCGTCGGTGATCCACCACAGAATGGTGGAGGGTATAAGTGGGATGGAGTAACGCAACATGGATGCGGTGACGGTTTTGTGAATGGCGCTAAAGTTAATGTAACGATACAGTTTAGCGGCAAAAAACAGAATGAAGATACAGATGAAATCGGACAGTACCACTGCCAGGATGTAGCCGATGACTCCAATTTGCAGGATGGCAATAAACAGGATATCCAATAATAAAGTGATGGCGGTGCCGATGATACTAGTGATGGCGAACAGCCGCACTCGTTGTAGTGTCTTAACGAAATAGTTAAACAGATAATGGATGAGTGAACACAGGATGTACAGATACATCCACAGGGTATAATCGCCGATATCCGGGATGAGAGACACCAAAGGAGCCAACAGTAGGAAACCGCCAAAGCCGATAAGGTCAACCACCAAACCGGTGGATAGTACGGTGGTGCGGTCCGTTTCGCCATCCATAGCGAATCGCAGTACGGCTGTATTCATGCCGAGTGACACAATGGGTATCAGCAGGTTGACCGATTGAATGATCAGGTCCAACACGCCGTATTCACCGGGGGATAGGAAGCCGGTGTACAAGCGTGTCAGCAATATTGTCAGCACCTTGGACCCTACGGTACCCAAAGCCAAAATAAGAGTGTTGGAAAACAGACGCTTATAGCGGTCGTTGCGAGCCATTGTATCACCTCCTTGTGGTTTGCGTTACACACTTTTTATAGCATAGCACAACTTGTGAGTAAATACAAGGTGATTATTTGTAATTAAGCCATTGTGTGGTTGATTTTTTATATCGATTGCGGTATACTAATGGAGATTAGTTATATTCCGGAGGCTTTATTATGCGTAAAACGAAGATTGTCTGTACCATTGGCCCGGCCTGTCGTGATGAGGATACCTTGACACAGATGTGCCTGGCAGGTATGAATGTGGCGCGTCTTAACTTCTCTCACGGCGACCATGAAGAACATCGTCGCAACTTTGAACTTATTAAAACAGTGCGGGAAAAGTTGGGGTTGCCGATTGCCGTTATGCTGGATACCAAGGGGCCGGAATACCGCATCAAGACGTTTCGGGATGGCAAGGTGACCCTCAAGCAGGGAGATGCTTTTTCCTTTACAATAGAAGATGTTGTGGGGGATGAAACCCACGTGTCGGTCAATTATCTGGGGCTCCCCAATGAGCTGGAGATTGGGGACCGGGTGTTGCTCAACAACGGTCTGCTGATATTTGAGGTCAAAGAGTTGACCGCTACGGATGTGATATGTACCGTGCTGGAGGGCGGAGAACTCTCCGACAGAAAGAGCATGAGCTTTCCCAATAAGGTGCTCAAACAGGCGTATCTAAGTGAGCAGGACAAGCAGGATATTCGTTTTGGGGCGTCTATGGGCGTGGATTTTATCGCCTGTTCCTTCGTGTCCTGTCGGCAGGACCTTCTGGATATCCGCAACTTTATGGCGGAAGAAGGACTCGAGGATATCGAACTGATCGCCAAGATTGAAAACCGTTCCGGTGTGGACAATATTGAAGAGATATGCGAAGAATGTTCCGGTATTATGATAGGCCGAGGCGATATGGGCGTAGAGATTCCTTTTGAGGAATTACCGGCCATACAGAAGCATTTGATAACCAAGTGCCGTATGCTGGGGAAACGGGTCATTACCGCTACCGAAATGCTGGAATCTATGATTCATAACCCCCGTCCGACCCGTGCGGAGATATCCGACGTGGCCAACGCCGTATACGATGGCACCAGTGCCATTATGCTGTCCGGCGAAACGGCAGCCGGTAAACACCCAGTACTGGCGGTGAAAACCATGGCGCGCATCGCCACCGAAACGGAATCGCACATTCCGTTTGCAGAACAGTTTTACCATTTTAATTTCCGTATCAAGAATACGCTGGATGCTATTTCTCACGCCACATGCGGTATGGCCATAGATATTCACGCCAAGGGTATCGTCGTTTGCTCTTTGTCCGGCACTACCGCCCGTATGGTGTCCCGTTTCCGTGGTCCAGTGGATATCATCGGCTTGACCGTTAACGAGCGCACCTGGCGAAAACTGGCTCTATCGTGGGGTGTGACGCCGGTACTGAGCGTTGAGTACGATTCGGTGGACGTGCTGTTCCATTATGCTAAGAATGCGGCTTGCAAGCATCTTTCTCTGTGTAAAGGCGAACGGCTTGTCATAACGGGCGGTAAGCCCAATGGCCAATCCGGCAACACCAATCAGATTCGCATTGAAACGATATGAGGAGATTCCTATGACCAATCGTTTATATGAGCAGGACCCATACTGTTATCGGTTTGAAGCAACCGTTATCTCCTGCGATCAACACAAGGATGGCTTTGCCGCAGTGCTGGATAAAACCGCTTTCTTTCCGGAAGGCGGTGGACAGCCGGCTGATCCGGGTTGCCTTGACGGAATACCGGTACTGGATGTCCAACTGGATGGGGACAGTATCCGCCATTACACAAAGACGCCTTTAGCTGTAGGAGCGACCGTTGTCGGTGAGGTGGATTGGCCGGTGCGGTTTTCCCGTATGCAGAAGCACACGGGCGAACATATTGTATCCGGTCTGGTATTTGCGCATTACGGATACAACAATTGCGGCTTCCATCTTGGCAGCGAGGACGTGACGCTGGATTTTGATGGTGAGCTCACCAGGAAGCAACTGGATGAAATTGAATGGATGGCCAATCGGGTGATCTGGGAAAACGTACCGGTGACCGCCCGTTATCCGGATGCGGAGGAGCTGGCCGTTCTGCCGTACCGCAGTAAGAAGCCCATTGATGGTCCTGTGCGCATTGTTGCCATTGAGGGCTACGATCTGTGTGCTTGTTGCGCTCCCCACATAAAGCGGACGGGGGAGATAGGGGCGCTCAAGCTGTTGGATGCTATCCGGTACAAGGGCGGTATGCGTATACATATGCAATGCGGCGGCGATGCCCTGTTGGACTACCGGATGCGGTATACCCAAACGGCGGCGATTGCGTCAATGCTGTCCGTTAAGCAGGGGGATGCGCTGCAAGGCGTAGAGCGCTTGTACGCTCGCTGTAGTGAGTTGGAGAGAGAACTCAAGGCAACGCAAGGGTATCTGGCCGTGGCACAGGCGGAAGCGATTCCCGTTACTGCTGGGTCCGCTTGTTTATTCCTGGACGGCGGCACGCCGGACAGTATGCGCAAAGCGGCAGAGGCTCTGTCCGTCCGCTGTACCGGTGTCGGTGCCGCTTTGATGGGGTCTGATGCAGAGGGATACCGTTTTGTTGCTATGGGAAATGAGCTGCAGGAATTTATGACCAGAATGAAGAATGAACTGCCTGTCCGGGGTGGCGGCAATACGGAGGCGGTACAAGGCAATATATCAGCAACCAAGGAGCAAATTCTTGTGTTTTTTCGTAGTCTTTAAATGTAAATTTTTGTTGCAATATCAATGCCTATATGCTATGATTAGTTGAATATATGTGAAAGTAAGGGGATTTTTCCATGTCAGGACATTCCAAGTGGAACAACATTAAGCGCAAAAAGGAGAAGACCGACGGCCAAAAAGCCAAGATCTTCACCAAAATGGGTCGTGAAATTGCCGTGGCTGTTAAGGAAGGCGGTAGTGCCGATCCGGCCACTAACTCCAAGCTTAAGGATGCTATTGCCAAGGCCAAGGCCAACAACGTACCCAACGATAACATTGATCGTATTATCAAAAAGGCGGCTGGTGAGTCCAATGCCGACAGTTACGAGGCGTTGCGCTATGAGGGCTATGGCCCCAGCGGCATTGCCGTGATTGTGGAGACGTTGACGGATAACCGCAACCGTACGGCTGCAGACCTGCGTCACTACTTCGATAAGTGTGGCGGCAATATGGGCCAGACCGGCTGCGTGGCATTTATGTTTAATCAAAAGGGGAAACTGATTATCGAAGCGGAAGGTTTGGATGAGGATCAGGTTATGGAGGATGCTCTGGAGGCCGGTGCCGCAGATTTTGAAGCGGACGAAGATATCTTTGATATCACCACGGAGCCGGAAGATTTCTCCGGTGTACGTGACGACCTGGAAGCCAAGGGCTATACCTTCATTACCGCTGAGTTGCAGATGGTACCGGACGTGCTGACGGCCATCACCGACCCGGACGCGGTGACCAATATGGAAAAGTTGTTGGATATGTTAGAGGACAACGACGACGTGCAGGACGTGTGGCATAACTGGGACCGTCCTGACGAGGATTGATAGGTTAGCACGGTCTTTGTGACGCAAAAGAAAGGAGGGGGATGTATGTGAGCCGTATATGTGTTGTCACGTCCGGCAAGGGCGGCGCCGGTAAGTCTACGGTTACCGCCGGTCTGGGTTACGCTCTGTCCCATATTGGGGAACGGATATTGCTCATTGACGCTGACGCCGGGTTGCGCAGTTTGGATATGATGCTGGGCGTAGCCGGCAGTACCATGTTTGACCTGTCGGATGTGTTTGCCGGCAATTGCGAGCCGGTTAAGGCCATATACCCCTCGCCCATATGCCCTAATGTGTTTATTCTCCCTGCCCCTATCAGCTTGGAAGAGATGTGCAATCCCGATGAGATGCGGCAGTTGTGTCACGGTCTTACCAAGTACTACGACCGGGTGATAATCGATTGCCCGGCTGGCGTGGGCAAGGGGTTTGAAACCGCCGTTGCCGCCGCTGAACGGGCCTTGGTGGTCACGACACCGGATATGGTGTGTGCCCGCGACGCGCAGATCGTAGCCAGATTACTGGATGAACGACGTGTTAAGAGCCATCTGCTCATCAACCGTCTGCGCCCGGCTAAGGTGATGGACGGTTCTATGCCGGATGTGGATGAGATCATTGATACCGCCGGTATTCAGCTTCTGGGTATTGTACCTGAGGATGAGGCGGTAGCGGTGGCCAACGCCAACGGACGTCCGTTGCCGTCCGACTGTAACGCAGCCGTTTGTTTTGCCAACATTGCCAGACGGTACGTGGGAGAGTTGGTTCCCTTGGCTAAATTAGAGAAAATGTAAACCCGGATATGAAATTAGGAGGTCATTATGAACATCGCATTGATCGCTCACGACGCAAAGAAAGAACTGATGGTCCAGTTTTGTATCGCGTATTGCGGTATTTTGAGCCGTCACAATCTGTGCGCTACCGGCACCACCGGTAAGTTGGTAGCGGAGGCCACCGGACTGAACATTACACGCTACATGAGTGGTGCGCAGGGCGGCGACCAGCAGATTACCGCCCGGATTTCTTGCGATGAGATTGACTTGCTATTGTTTTTCCGTGACCCGATGGCTACCCAGGGCAACGAGCCTAACGACTATGATATGTTGCGCTTGTGTGACATCCGTGGTATCCCCGTTGCCACCAACATCGCCACCGCAGAGGTGCTCATCCACGGCCTGGAGCGTGGTGACCTGGATTGGCGTAACAACGTGAATCCCGTTCGTTTATAAGCGCCCCCCAAGGGCACACGTCTGTGTGCCCTTTTCCCATGCTGATTAATTATGAGTAGGAGATAGTTATGGAACTGATTACCCAAGCGCCTCGTGGCACACAGGACGTGTTACCGCAGGACAGTTATCGCTGGCAATACATTGAACGTACGGCGCTGTCCATTGCCCGTGACTTTGGCTTCCGGGAGATTCGTACTCCCGTGTTTGAGCACACCAACCTGTTTCAGCGTTCGGGGGGGGAAACTACCGACGTGGTACAGAAAGAGATGTACACCTTTGAGGATAAGGGAGGTCGTTCTATCACCCTGCGTCCGGAGGGTACTGCCGGCGCCGCCCGGGCGGTTTTGGAACACGGTCTGCTTAACGGCGCTCTGCCGGTCAAGGTTTCCTACGTAACCTCTTGTTATCGGTACGAAAAGAGCCAGAAAGGTCGTTATCGCGAATTCCACCAGTTTGGCGTGGAGTGTTTTGGCGCGGCGGCGCCTCAAGCGGATGCGGAAACCATATCCCTGGCTTTACACATACTTAAGACGTTGGGCCTCTCCGGCGTTTCTCTGCATATCAACTCCATCGGATGCCCCACCTGTCGTGCTCGGTATTACGATGCGTTGCGTGCGTATTTTGAGGAGCGCAAGGGGGAACTATGCGAAACTTGCCTTGGTCGTCTGGAGCGCAATCCCATGCGCATCCTGGACTGCAAATCTCCCATCTGTGGCAAGATAGCCGCCGATGCGCCGGTGATGATCCAATACCTCTGCGACGATTGCCGCGACCATTTTACGGCTGTTAAGGAGCACTTGGATGCGGCCGGTCTTTCGTATGAACTGGATGAACACATCGTGCGTGGTCTAGATTATTACACCCGTACCGTGTTTGAGTTGGTGGCCGAAAATGGCTTAGTATTAGCCGGCGGCGGACGCTACGACG
>JAZRMD010000138.1:0-8438 GCA_045647285.1 Acutalibacteraceae bacterium | reverse complement strand
AAAAGGAGTAGGAATTAACGGGTATTGTGTGTGTATTCGTTCTTGTCATACACTGTTTAATTTTCAAGGTCCGCGCCGTCCCCCGTGGGACAGCTTTGCTATCATACCACCTACTACCCCCATTTGTCAACACTTTTTTTGCGTTTTTTTGAAGAAATTAAAAGCTTTTGCAAAATGGACAAAAACTGCTAACAGATAGGCTCGTTTGGGGCAAAAATGAACAAAGGCGCATCGGAGGATACGCCATCTGACGCTCTCTCTATTAATAGGTGTATATCGACAGATATCTTGCAACCCTATTCCGCAGGCCCTCTCAAGCCGTGAAAAATACAAAAATCTGCCATTAATGGATGGAGCAGACAAAAGAGGCACGACACCAAACGTGTCGTGCCTCTTGGGGATGATTAGCGGATACCGTACTTTTGAATGATATAATCCATATCCTTATCGCCGCGGCCGGACAGGTTAATGAGCACCGAGCCCTTGCCCATCCGCTGGGCCAACTTAATACCGTATGCCACGGCGTGAGCGCTCTCGATGGCCGGGATAATACCCTCCTGCCGGGACAGGGTGAAGAAAGCGTCGATGGTTTCCTCATCGTTGACCACATCGTACTTGACACGACCGATATCCCGTAAGAACGCGTGTTCCGGACCGGAAGAGGGGTAGTCCAGACCGCTAGCCACCGAATACACCGGCGCCGGGTCACCGTTTTCGTCCTTGAGCATAATGCTGTTAAACCCGTGCATCACACCCTCGGTGCCGTATTGCAGGCTGGCGGCGTGGTCACCCAACCGGGGGCCACGGCCCAGAGGCTCAATGCCGTAGATATCTACCGGGTCGTTAAGGAACCCGGCGAAGAAGCCGGCGGAGTTGGAGCCGCCGCCCACACAGGCCACGATGGCATCCGGCAGGTGGCCGGTCATATCCAGGAACTGCTCACGGGCCTCCTCGCCCACCACGTGCTGGAAGTCGCGCACCATCATGGGGAAGGGATGGGGACCCACCACCGAGCCGATGCAGTAGATGCACTCCTTATAGTCACGAGTGTAAGCGCCACAGGCGGCGTCCACCGCTTCCTTGAGCGTAGCCTGACCGTCGGTACCCTCCACCACATTGGCACTCAGGATCTTCATACGTGCCACGTTGGGAGCCTGCTTCTTAATATCTTCCGTGCCCATATAGATATCGCATTCCATACCGAAATAGGCGGCGGCAGTAGCCATAGCCACGCCGTGTTGACCGGCACCGGTCTCGGCGATGACCTTCTTCTTGCCCATATACTTGGCCAACAGCACCTCGCCCATACAGTGATTGAGCTTGTGGGCGCCGGTGTGGTTGAGGTCCTCACGCTTAACGTACAGCTGTACGTTGCCCAGCTTGTTACTCAACCGTTCCAGATGGGAAACGGGGGTGGGGCGTCCCTGAAACTCCTTGCGGATGCGCCGCAACTCGGCAATAAACTGCCGGGACTGGGCGATGGTAAAATAGGCGTCGCTTATCTCACGCATCGCCATCTTGAGCTCGTCGCTGACATAGGCGCCACCGTAACGGCCAAAGTAGCCGTTTTCATCCGGATAATGCTTAAAATAGGTGTTGAAATCCACGTCGTTCAAATGCATAATATCGTAACCTCCCATGTATGGTATCCAAACAAAAAACACCCGTCCCAATACGTTGGGACAAGTGCTCAAAAGTCACCTGTGGTGCCACCCGACTTCGCCGGTGTTGCCGGCGCGCTCTGTCGCATACAACCATATGCGTTCGCGGATAACGGGGGGAGACCCCGGCGCCCCTACTGGCCAACGGCGTTCGGCTTGCCCTCCCGGGTCCATTCCCCTACGGTACTGTCACGGCATCGCACCAACCTGCCGTTCTCTTGGCACAGTATTCCGTGAGTACTCACTCCCGGTCAACGGTTTCTATGTTGTTTAATATACCATCCCCCCGTGGGTTTGTCAACCGTTTTTGCCACTTTTTGTTGCGTAAGAGAGCCGTCTATGTTACAATATAGAATAAAAGGAGGAGTGAACGATGTATATTAAAAGCAAAACTCTGCGTGTGTTGGGCGTTATCGGTGCCGTCCTGTTGTGTGTGCCGCTGATCCTGACCCTGATGGTGACCCCTATGTATTCCGCCGTCACCTCCCTGCTGACCCCCCAGACCCTGACGCAGGTGGTCCGGGAGATCGATTACAGCGAACTGGTAAAGGACGCCGCCGACCAGGTTGCCGACGACGATCGGATGCCTGCGGAAATGATAAAAGAAGTGATGGACACCCCCTTTGCGGAGGAGTTGATCGCCGACTACACCGACGAATTGATGGGGATGCTGAAAAACGGAGCATCCGTCGGTGCCCTGACCGCAGACAGTTTTGCCACCTTGGTGCAGACCCACGAAAAGGACTTGATCGGCATTATCCGCAAATACGCCCCCGAGGCCCAGAACATCAGCGACGAGCAGTTGGGCGGTCTTCTTAAAGAAATGGCCGACGAGTACGGTGAGGAGATCGTAGAGACCCTGCCCACCGCCGAGGACGTGGCCCAACTGGTGCCTACACAGGGGGCAAATGCCCTATCCGTCGTGGTAAGCAACGCCGTGCCCGTGGCCCTGATCATCACCGTGTTGGTGTTGGCCGGACTGACCTTTGCGTGTCTGCTGCACCGCTTCCGTGGTCTGCTGTGGCTGGGCATTGAAGCGTTGGTAGCTTGCCTGCCCTTGGCCGCCATCTACGCTGTATTGGGCACCTTGGGTCCCGACTTGTTGGAAGGCACGCCCCCCTCGGTGGTCAATGCCGTCATCGGTGCCCTGTCGGGAAACCTGCTGACCGCCACCATCGTCCTAGTCTGCGTGGGTGTGATACTAATTGCCGGGTTTATTGCCTACCGGGTATGGGATAAACGCCGCACCAACGAACTGTCGGAACCGGCAAACGAAGTGCCGCAGGAATAAGGAAAGTCGCAAAAAAAGTCTGCACAAGCTGTCGGCTTGTGCAGACTTTCTTTATTCTGCGGTCATATCCTCCAACTGCTGTTGGGCGGTCTCCCACCCGGTCATAACGGTCTCCAGGTCACGGTTGCGCTGTTCCAGAGATTCCGTCAGGGTGGTCAATCGGTCGTAATCCGTCGCCACGGCCGGGTCGGCCAGTTGCTCTTCCAGAGAAGCAATCTCCCCCTCCAGCCGAGCCACCTCTTCCTCCGCCCGACGCACCGCTGTGTGCAGACGGCGGATGGCGCTTTCCCGTTCCTTGCGTTGCTTATAATCGTTTTCCCGTACCGGCTTGGGCGTGGGTCGTGCCGCCGCCAGTTGTTCCTCGTGAGCCTGCCGGGCCGCCATATACGCATCGTAATTGTTGCCGCCGGACACCACACCGCCGCAACGCAATTCCAGCACCCGGGTGGCCATCCGGTTGATAAAATACCGGTCGTGGGACACCGCCAATATGGTGCCGCCGTAGGCTTCCAGGGCGTCTTCCAGCGCTTCCCGGGAGCCGATGTCCAAATGGTTGGTAGGCTCGTCCAGCAACAGTAGATTATCCCCGGCCAACATAAGCTTGAGTAACAACAGCCTTGCCCGTTCGCCGCCACTCATGACGCCGATGGGTTTATGCACCTCGTCCCCACGGAACAGAAAAGTGGCCATGGCGCTGCGCAGTTCCGTCTCCGTCTTGGTGGGGTACGCATCCCACAGTTCCTGCAGGGCGGTCTTACGCTCGTCCAGGCCTTGCTGTACCTGGTCGTAGTAACCCACCGTCACCTTGGCGCCCAGACGCACGTACCCCTTGTCGGGGGACAAGCGGCCGCTTAAGATGCGCAACAGGGTGGTCTTGCCGCATCCGTTGGGGCCTAAGAGAAAAGCCCGTTCCCCCCGTTGCAGGGCAATAGCCGCACTGGTGAACAGAGGGGTGTCCCCGAAGGCTTTTTGCAGGTCTTCGGCGGTAAGCACCTCGTTGCCGCCCA
Source organism: Acutalibacteraceae bacterium (assembly GCA_045647285.1). Lineage (GTDB taxonomy): Bacteria > Bacillota > Clostridia > Oscillospirales > Acutalibacteraceae > UBA5905. The sequence goes on along the minus strand of JAZRMD010000138.1, from coordinate 4,479 downwards.
CCTCGGCGGCCTCAAACCGGAACTGAATGGTCTTATTGCCCTCTTCCGGCGCCACCAGGTCTTCACGCAACCGTTCTACCCGTTTTTCACGGCTTTCCGCCGCCCGGATGCTCTTTTCTCTGTTCCATTGTTTGAGTAGAGAGATATTTTCCTCGATGCGGTGAATCTCCTGCATAGCGGTCTTGTAGTGCTTGCGTTCTATCTCCCGGTCTTTTTCCCGTTTTTCCTTATGAACGGAATATCCACCGGCGGTAATGTACAAACGGCCGCCTTTAAGCTCCATGGTGCGGTTGGTCACCTTGTCCAGAAAATACCGGTCGTGGGAGATCACCACCACCGCACCGGTATAACTCTGCAGATAGTCTTCCAGCCATTCCACCGAGGGGATATCCAGATGGTTGGTGGGCTCGTCCAACAATAGCAGATTGGTGTCCGCCAACAACAGCCGTCCCATAGCGGCCTTACTGCGCTGTCCGCCGGAGAGCACCCCCACCGGGGTGGAAAAGGCGCTTTCCGGGAATCCCAGGCCCAACAAGGTAGCCCGGACACGGCTCTTGTAGTACAGACCGCCGGCGGCCTCAAACCGTTCCCGTAGCGTGTGCTGACGCTCCAGCAGAGCCGGGGTGGGGTCGCCGGCGCCCAAAGCGGCGTTGACCTGACCCAGTTCCTCCTCCAGCGTCTTTAATGGGGCAAAGACGCTCTCCACCTCGTCCCACAGAGTCCGGTTGGCGTCCCGGCAGGTATGCTGTTCCATATACCCGATACGGGTATCCCGAAACCGCACCGTTTCGCCGCCATCGGGGCGTTCCTCCCCCATCAGGATGCGCAGCAAGGTGGTCTTGCCACACCCGTTGTCCCCCACCAGACCGATGCGGTCCCGTTCCCCTATCTCAAAGGACAGGCCGGTGAACAAAGCACGTTCGCCAAAATATTTATCCAATCCGTGGACTGTCAATCTTGCCATACACGACCCTCACAGAAAAGCGGGAGAGTACACTCTCCCGCCGTTGAAAAATTTATTTAATCTCCTCGTCGTCCATCAGCTTGCGGATGGCTTCGTGGAAGGACTGTATGTCCTTAAACTGGCGATACACGGAGGCAAAGCGGATGTACGCCACGTCGTCAATGCGCATCAACTGCTCCATCACGTACTCACCAATCTTGGTGGTGGGCACCTCACGCTCCAGCGAATTCTGAATCTGGGTCTCGATATCGTCCACCGCCCGTTCCAGACGGTCTAGAGATACCGGACGCTTCTCACAAGCACGCAACAGGCCGTTGAGCAGTTTCTGCCGGTCAAAGGGCTCCCGGGACTTGTCCTTCTTGACCACCACGATGGGCAGACTCTCGATGATCTCGTAGGTCGTAAACCGCTTCTGGCATTCCAGGCACTCGCGGCGGCGGCGAATACGACTCCCCTCCTCTGCCGGACGGGAATCAATGACACGACTCTCTATATAACCGCAAAACGGACACTTCATAACGGCACCTCACTCGCTAATACGACGCTCAATACAATACAGAGTATAACACGAGCGCATTATACCATATATATAGTAAAAACGCAAGATGTTTTTACATAGATTAGCCGTCAATAAAATCCCGTAGGATGTCCTCCCAATGACAGGGGTCCGGCTGTTCCTCATTGAGTAATTCTACCAGATACCGTACCCGTTGGGGCGAGGCGTCCACGTCTGCAAACCGCCACTCCCGGTCACCCTGATACACGCAAACACCGTACACCCGTTCCCCCACCGCACCGTCGGTGGCGCAGACATCCTCGGTCATCACCCATCGTTGTGCTTCTGTTTCCATAAACGCTCCCTCTCACAAATGTGAAAACACACCACTAAATTAGGTCCTTCATTTTCACGAGAGTGAGTATACCACTACCGGTTGTGGTTGTCAAGACATTAGACAACAAAATAACCGAAAATGATGAAAAGATGCAACAGGACGATGACCGGCAACCCCCACATAAAGCGGCGGTGCCGCGTCTTGTGCCGGATGCGGCGCATAGTGACCCACATAGCGGCGGCGCCGCCCAGCAACGCTACGGTAAACAAGGTGGCCTCCGCTACCCGGCGGCCGCCACGCCGGGACCGGGACTTATCCCACAGGGTCAGTACGGCCGCCAACAGGCTCATGCCGCCCAGCCACAGCAAGGCAATTTTCACCGGCTCATCTCCTTTTTTGCAAGTACTTGTTATATGTTAACAAAATATTCATTATATAGCAAGGTGGAAAATATTGTTGTATCTTGACCTTTTAACGCAAATTATGTAGAATAGAGGTGTAGTGCTTGAAAAAGCAACGATTACTCCGTTGGGTCTGCGTTCTATTGCTGATGACCGGGTGCAACCGGCTCCCGGCAGAGAGCGTGGTGCCGCCACCAGACCCCCCTGCGTCCGAATGGCGTGGGGTATGGCTGTCGTACATAGAACTGGATGTGCTGTTGCAAGGGGACGCCAACGCTGTTCGGCAACGGTTGGACCGGGTAATGGACACCGTCGCCGCCCGAGGGCTAAACACGGTATTGTATCACGTCCGGGCCCACGGGGACGCATATTATCGCTCCCAGGTGTATCCTACGGCCAATATAACCGTCACAGCGGAGTTTGACCCCCTATCCTACGCCATAGACGCCGCCCATCGCCGGGGACTGACCCTCCATGCGTGGGTCAACCCGTACCGGCTGGGCGATACGCCGCCAGCAGACACGGACGGCGCCTTTCTGTGGGAGGGCGTCTGGTACCACGACCCGGGCAGCGAACGGGCACGGCAACAGATCGTGGCCGGCGTACGGGAACTGCTGGAGAGATATCCGGTAGACGGTATTCATCTGGACGATTATTTCTATCCGCCCGGGTTATCTCCGGAGGGGGAAAGCTTCGAGTCCATACCCGACGGATGGAATCCGGGGGAATGGCGGCGCACCCAGGTCAGCGCCCTGGTCAGCGCCCTGTGGGGGCTGTGCCACCAGCAAGGACGGTTGTTCGGGATCAGTCCGGCATCCTCCATAACCCGGTGCCGGGAGGAGCTATACGCCGATGTGGAACGATGGCTGCGCTGTCCCGGATACGTGGACTATCTGTGTCCCCAGATATACACCGGATTCCACCACGAGACCGCCCCCTTTGACCGGTTGTTGGATGAATGGACGGCTCTGCCCCGGCATCGGGGCGCCGCACTATACGTTGGATTGGCGCTATATAAAGCCGGTTTGACCCAGGACCCCTACGCCGGGTCCGGCGCCGGAGAGTGGGCCGAGTCCCACGACATTCTCGCCCGGCAGGTCACCACCCTGCGTCAGCAGGACGGGGTCGATGGATTTGTATTATTTCGCTATGATTATTTACTTCGGGACGGCGCCGCCGCCCGGGAAATGGAAGCCCTGGAGGCTTTGATGTAAAAAAGAAAGGAGTGCACCCCTATGCCGCTGCGTCGACGCATATTATCGGGAATACTGATCCTATGTCTGTTATGCTGCTGCCTGTGGACCGCAGGACTGTCCTATGCGGCTACGGTTAAGACCGGCGTGGTCCGGGTGGATGACGTGTTGCGAGTGCGTAGCGGTGCCGGTACAGGATATCCCGTGGTAGGATACCTGTACAACAACAACGTAATCACCATTCACGACACCGCCAAAGACAGCGGCGGCGCTATCTGGTATAGAATTACCAAAGACGATATCGCCGGCTACGTACATTCCGATTACGTAGAGGTGGAAGCCTCCTATACCACCGATGAGGAGTTTGAGGAATACCTCACCCAGCAGGGATTCCCTGAGGACTACAAGGTTAAGTTGCGGCAGATACACGCCCAATATCCTCACTGGGTGTTTAAAGCACAACACCTGAGTATGGACTTTGCCACCGCCCTTGCCAAGCAATCGGAAGTGGGTAAGAATACCATCACCTCCCCCGATGCGTGGAAGTCGATAGAATACGGAGCGTACAACTGGGACACCAACAGTTACGTGGCCTTTGACTCCGGCGGATGGGTCACCGCCCATAGCCGGGTAGTCAACTACTTTATCGACCCCCGTAACTGGCTGGACAGCACCTACATCTTTATGTTTGAGCAGCTGACCTACAGCCCCTCCCAGACGGCGGACGGCATCCGTGCCATCCTGCCGGACGTGTTGGACAAGCACGCCGATGACCTGCTCAACGCAGCCAATGCGGCGGACGTGAGCGCCTACTTCCTGGCCGCTAAGATCACACAGGAAGGTACGGCTACCAACGGTCTGGGTACCGGAACAGTACCGGGATATGAAGGCTACTACAACTTCTTTGATATCGGCGCTTACGCCCACAGCGGCAATGGGGCGGTAACCAACGGCGCTATTTATGCGAAGAATAAAGGCTGGGATACCCCGGCCAAGTGCCTAAACGACTCAGCCGCCAGCATCGCAGCCGGATACATTAAATTGGGGCAGAACACCACCTACTACCAGAAATTTAACTTTACCAACAC
>JAZRMD010000137.1:0-4701 GCA_045647285.1 Acutalibacteraceae bacterium | reverse complement strand
CTTTTTCTTTTTGGCTTCTTCCTTCATGCGCAGTTCCCGGGACAGGATGCGCTTACGCAGGCGGATATTCTCGGGGGTCACTTCCACCAGCTCGTCGTCGTTGATAAACTCCAACGACTGCTCCAAGCTGAGGATGGTGGGAGGCACCAGACGCAGGGCCTCGTCCGAGCCGGAGGCCCGGGTGTTGGTCACGTGCTTCTTCTTGCACACGTTGACCACAATGTCCTCGTCCTTGGGGGATTGCCCCACGATCATACCCTCGTACACCGGTACGCCGGGGCCCACGAACAGGGCGCCCCGGTCCTGGGCACCCCACAGACCGTAGGCACAGGTCTCGCCGGTTTCGTGCACCACCAGAGAGCCTTGTACACGCTGGGGAATCTCCCCCTTATACGGCTCGTAGCCGTCAAACAGGCTGTTCATAATGCCGTTGCCGTTGGTGTCGGTAAGGAACTGCTGACGGTAGCCCATCAGTCCCCGGGAGGGGATGCGGAACTCCAGATGGCTCATACCCGTGTCCCGGGTACCCATATTGACGATCTCCGCCTTGCGGGAGCCAAGACGCTCCATCACCGCACCCACGTAGGCTTCCGGCACCTCGATGACCAAGAGTTCCATCGGCTCCAGCAGGGTGCCGTCCGCATCCTGCTTATAGATGACCTGAGGACGGGATACGGCAAACTCGTATCCCTGCCGCCGCATCGTTTCAATAAGGATGGATAGACTCAACTCGCCCCGTCCGGACACCTTAAACGCATCGGTGGTGTCGGTTTCCTCCACACGCATACTCACGTTGGTTTCCACTTCCTTAAACAACCGGTCACGAAGATTGCGAGAGGTAACGAACTTGCCCTCCTGCCCGGCAAAGGGGGAATTGTTGACCAAAAAATTCATCGAGATGGTGGGCTCGTCGATACGGACAAAGGGGAGCGCTTCCACGTGGTCCGGGTCACAGGCGGTCTCGCCGATGTTGAGGTCGGTAATACCGGTGACGGCGATCAGGTCACCCAGCTCGGCCGTTTCGCACTCCACCCGGCGCAGACCCTCGTACTGATACAGCTTGCCGATACGGGCACCGGCGGTGGTGCCGTCCCGACGGCAGAGGGTGAGGAACTGGCCGGTGCGTACCGAGCCACGCTCCACCCGACCCACGCCGATACGGCCGGTGTAATCGTCGTAATCAATGTTGGAAAAGAGTATCTGGGTGGGACCGTCCGGCTCTCCCTCGGGCGCCGGTACGTACTGCAGAATGGCCTCAAACAGAGGGGACATATCCCCCTCCCGGGCCGCCGGGTCCAAGGACGCATAGCCGTCCCGTCCGGAGGCGTACACCACCGGAAATTCCAACTGGTCGTCGTCAGCGCCCAGCTCGATAAACAGGTCCAGCACCTCGTCCACCACCTCGGCCGGACGGGCGCCGGGGCGGTCGATCTTGTTGACCACCACCACCGGGCGTTTGCCCAGGCTCAATGCCTTCTTGAGCACAAACCGAGTCTGGGGCATACACCCCTCAAAGGCGTCCACCAACAGCAGAACGCCGTCCACCATCAGCAGGATGCGTTCCACCTCGCCGCCAAAGTCTGCGTGGCCGGGGGTGTCCACAATGTTGATCTTGGTGTCGCCGTACATCACGGCGGTGTTCTTGGACAGGATGGTGATGCCCCGTTCCCGTTCCAGGTCACCGGAGTCCATCACCCGTTCCGCCACCTGCTCGTTGTGACGGAAAATGCCGCTTTGCCGCAGCATCTGGTCCACCAGGGTGGTCTTACCGTGGTCAACGTGGGCGATGATGGCGATATTGCGTAAGGTTTCTCTTGTTGCCATATTCTTTGCGCTTCCTATCTTATATAATATCAAACCAGTTAATTATACCACACTATGCGGCAAGACGCAACCGGTTTATGGGGAATTTTTGGGACATACTAAGCGATGAAAGGATGGATGCTTATGTGTACCGCACTGACCTACCGGGGGCAGGACCTTTACTTTGGCCGCACCCTGGACTACGAACACGGGTACGGAGAGGAGATCACGGTAACCCCCCGGCGGTTTCCCCTGCCCTACCGGCACGGGGATACCCGGACCCACCACTACGCCTTTATCGGTATGGCCGCCACGGTGGACGGCTATCCCCTCTACTACGACGGGGTCAACGAGCACGGTCTGTGCATCGCCGGTCTGCGGTTTGCCCCGGAAGCCCGGTATCTGCCTCCCATAGAGGGGGCAGAAAACGTGGCGACCTTCGAACTCATCCCCCGGCTGTTGGGGGATTGCCGGCCGGTGGACGAAGCGTGCCGGGCTCTGCAAAACATCGGGTTGGTGGATACCCCCTTTAACGCCCAACTGCCGCCGGCACCCCTACATTGGCTGGTGGCGGACCGCCAAAGGGCGGTGACGGTGGAGCCCACCGCCGACGGGATGCAGGTGTACCCAAACCCGGTGGAGACCCTGACCAACAGCCCGGCTTTTCCCCAACAGATGAATCGCTTGGCGGATTACCGGGGGTTAAGTCCCCGGGACCCGGATAACCGGCTGTGTCCCGGGGTAGACCTGCCGGTCAACAGCCGGGGCATGGGCGCCCGGGGACTGCCGGGGGACCTGTCCTCCCCCTCCCGGTTTGTGAGGGCGGTGTTTACACGCAGTCACGCTCTGCCCCAAAAAGGCGAGAGTGCCTGTGTCAGCCAGATATTCCATATTCTGGGGACGGTGGAACAGGTCAAGGGCTGTTGCGCCGTACCGGCCGGCTACGCCCACACCCTCTACACCGGCTGTTACAACGCCGACCGGGGCATCTACTACGTGACCACCTACGACAACCGCCGCATCAACGCCGTATGTCTGCACCGCAGTCAGCCGGAGGGGGAAACCCTGGTGCGGTATCCCCTCCCCCGGGAAGAACAGGTGCTGTGGCAAAACTAACCCTCTTGCCAAACCGCCCCCTTACCGTTATAATAAAATGGGATAAGGGGGACTGTGTATGAAAAAACCTACCGTATTTACCGAACTATTGCTGATCGTGGCGGCCAGCGTGCTGTCCACCATCGGTCTGCACGTGTTTGTCAATCCGGCCGGCTTCGCCCCGTCCGGGGTGGAAGGTATCGCTATGATGACCCAGGAACTGACCGGCATCAATATGGGTTACGTGTCCCTGGCCATCAACCTGCCGCTGTTATTGGTGGCCTGGTTTTTCATCAGCCACAAGTACGTGGTGTACACCCTGCTGTACACCCTCCTGTCCTCCGGTATGCTCATTGTGGCGGAGCAAATTGACCTGTATCAATACGTGACCCAGACCAACACCTGGTTAGCGGTGTTTGCCTCCGGCATTCTGTTGGGGGTGCGCACGGCCATTATGGTGCGCATGGGCGCCTCGTCGGGCGGCACGGATGTGATGGCCAGTATGGTGCAAAAGCGCCGCCCCTATCTCAATATGGAGACCCTCATATCCTTGTTCTGTTATATCATCATCGGTCTGTCCTTCTTTGTGTACCGCAATCTGGAAAGCGTCCTGATGGCGGTGGTGCAGATGATGGTGTTTAATCTGGCTATGGGTGCAGTGCTCAAACCCAGCCGCAATGCGGTGGAGGTGCGCATCATCACCGACCAACCGGAGCAGTTTAAGACGGATATCCTGCAGGAGTTGGCTCACGGCGCCACCGTGATCCCCTGTCAAGGTATGTTTACCGGGGAACAAAAAAGTATGATCGTCACCCTCATCAATCTGCGGCAGATGAACGACCTTATCAAGATATCCCGGCGGTATCCGGGGTGCTTTATCTACTACAGCGAAGCCGCCGGGGTGTGGGGAAACTTCCGGTGGAACCGGTTTGATGAATTGGTGTAAAAAAACTGTTGACAAGGGAGCAAAAGCGTGGTACAATGGCTGATGCCGCTTGTACCGGGTTATATAAGTGACGGCTCCCGTCCACCCGTAACAGCGAGTCTATAGAAAAGGCAGGTACGCCTATGTACGCTATCATTGAAACCGGCGGTAAGCAGTACAAGGTGCAGAATGGCGACACTCTGTACATTGAGAAACTGGACGCAGCCGAAGAAGCCTCCGTCACCTTTGACAAGGTGATCGCTCTGCAGGATGACGCGGAGTTGAAGGTTGGCGCCCCCTACGTGGAAGGCGCTACCGTGACCGCCCATGTCCTCAAGAACGGCAAGGGCAAGAAGATCACGGTCTTCACCTACAAGCCCAAGAAGGGCAAGTCCCGTAAGTTGGGCCATCGTCAGCCCTACACCAAGGTGCAGATTGACACCATCAACGCCTGATTATGATTCGGATAACCTTCCGGACACAGCAGGGACAGCTCACCGGTTTTCGTATCGTCGGCCACGCAGGTGCTGGGACGACGGGCCAAGACATCGTGTGTGCGGCTGTTTCCTCTGCCGCTTATATGACCGCTAACACCATCACCGAGGTACTCTCCCTCCCGGCGGATATCACCGTAGAGGACGGGTTGATGGACCTCACCGTGACCGGGGATGCGGCGGCGGCCCAGACGCTATTGTCCGGTTTCCGACTCCATCTGACGGCACTACACGAAGAGTACCCCCGGAGGGTACACCTAATCAATACGGAGGTGTAATACCATGTTGAAACTGAACATCCAGTTGTTCGCTCACAAGAAGGGCGTTGGTTCCACCAAGAACGGCCGCGATTCCGAGTCCAAGCGTCTCGGCGTTAAGCGTGCC
>JAZRMD010000136.1:0-10382 GCA_045647285.1 Acutalibacteraceae bacterium | reverse complement strand
CCGGGGTGGAGGAGCCTCTGTACGCCTCGGTGGAGCAGGAGAGTTCTTCTCCGTCCTCCACCATTAAGGGCAGTAGCTTTGTCAAGGCCGCTACCGACGACTCGGTGACCTATACCGCCCGGATACAGCAAAAGGGGCAGTATTTTGCCTATGTGGATTGCCGGGCCGCCAAGAGTATCCTGGTGGATACCTACGACGGCGCCAACACGGCGCAAAACCATTGGTCGGTGACCACCCACGAGCCGTTTATCATTGATTTGGGCACCTTGGAGCCGGGCAGTCGGGTGGATACCTACGTGGACGGCGACGGTTCCTTTACCGGCAACGTGTACGTGGTGCGTCTGTTGGCCGACAACCTGCAGACGCAGATAGACCGTCTGTCTGCCGGCGGCTTGACCGTGACCGAAGCCCACGACACGGGTCTTTCCGGCACCCTGACCGCCCCGGAGGACGGTGCGGTGTTCTTCTCCATCCCCTATGACAAGGGCTGGACGGTGACGGTGGACGGCACCCCGGTAGAAACCTTCCCCATTGCCCCCAATGAGGAGGGAACCGACGGCGCTCTGCTGGGTGCGGCGGTATCCCGAGGAGAGCATACCGTTTCCATCACCTACCGGGCACCCGGTCAGGTGATGGGCTGGGCGGTATCGCTGGTGGGTCTGCAGATCGTGGCCGCTATGCTGCTCTACCCCCATATCCAACGCCGCCGCGGCAACATCTCGTTGCCCGTAGCAAAGGAATAAATCAAAAAAAGAGCCGATGCCCGTCCGGGTATCGGCTCTTGCGTATACTTTCCAACGCCGCCAGGCGTATTTCATTGAAAAGGGCGCTGATTTTAGCGAAATCAGCGCCCTTTTCTTGGTGAACCATCGGGGATTCGAACCCCGGGCCTTTTGATTAAAAGTCAAATGCTCTGCCAGCTGAGCTAATGGTTCATACAGCGCTATCTATTATAGCCAACCGTCTGCCAAAAGTCAAGTCCTAATTTATCGGCTATTTTTGATAAACCCCTTTACATTTTACCCGAAAATTGCTAAAGTAAAGATAACCATTCGAAAAGGAGAATGACTATGAAGACTGTGGCGGATTATGTTATCACCATTCCCGATTTTCCCGAGCCGGGCATTCTGTTCCGGGATGTGACCGGCGTGTTGCAGAGTGCGGAAGGTCTGCGCCTGGCTATTGACGAGTTGCAGAAGCGTCTGGAGGGCGTGGACTTTGATGTGATTGCCGGTGCCGAGAGCCGGGGATTTATTTTCGGTATGCCCTTGGCGTACAATCTGGGCAAACCTTTCGTTCCCATCCGCAAGGCCGGCAAACTGCCCCGTGCGGTGGTGCGCAAGGAGTATGCGCTGGAGTACGGCACCGCCGCCATCGAGATACATAAGGAAGATATTCGCCCCGGCCAGAAGGTGGTGCTGTTGGATGACCTGATCGCCACCGGCGGCACCATGAAAGCTGCCGCCCAACTGGTGGAGGAGCTGGGCGGCCAGGTGGTCAAGATGCTCTTTTTACTGGAGCTGTCCGGCCTGGAAGGCCGCCGGATGCTGGAAGGCTACGATGTGGACTCCGTGGTGGTCTACGAAGGCAAATAACCGAACAAAAAGCCGTGTCGCACGACACGGCTTTTTGTTTTTATAAGGTCACGCCGGTTTTGTAGAAAGCGATCTCCCGGGCGTCTTCACTTTTACAGCGATAGGTGCCGTTGAGGGTGTCCAGTATGCGTTGCCACAGTCCCTCTTCATCCATACCGGCGGCGGAAAAGTCGATCCAGCCGGTCTTGCGGTCTGCCAGCGCATCGTTGGACGCAATCTTCATGGTGGGCACGAAGGTGGAGAAAGGGGTGCCCCGTCCGGTGGTAAACAGCACCACCTGACACCCGGCGGCGGCCAGCGCCGTGGCGGCAATCAGGTCGTTCCCCGGTGCGTTCAGGGCGGATACGCCGGTCTTGCGCACCTGACCGCCGTAAGACAGAACGTCCACGATGGGGGAGGTGCCGGCCTTTTCCACGCATCCCAGAGATTTCTCTTCCAGGGTGGTAATGCCGCCGTCCTTGTTGCCGGGACTGGGGTTTTCATATACCGGAAACCCTTGGTCGGTGTAACTTTTCTTAAAGTCTACGATCATCTGGCGGTATTGCCGGAACACTTCCGGGTCACAGCACTTATCCATCAGCCGTTGCTCAGCGCCAAACATTTCCGGCACCTCGGTCAGCACCGCCGCACCGCCGTAACCCACCAGCCGGTCGCTGATGCGTCCCACCAGAGGGTTGGCGGTGATGCCGGAATACCCGTCACTGCCGCCACATTTAAGCCCGATGCACACTTCGGCCAGGTCCACCGGTTGCCGTTGCAGGGTGGCGGCCCGGGCGGCAAAGTCCTTGAGTATCTCCAGACCGTACGCTACGTCGTCCTCCACCTCTTGGGCGTTGTAGAAGGCGATATGCCCGTCGGCATTATCCTCTTTGAGTTCCTCTATCATACCGTCCAGACGGTTGTTTTCGCACCCCAGACCCACGATCAGCACAAAGGAAGCGTTGGGGTTACGGGCTACGCCGCACAACAGAGAACGGATGTTGTTGTTATCCTGGCCCAACTGACTGCACCCAAACTGATGGGGCAGGGCAAAAATACCGTCGATGGTGCCGGTCACAAAGGATTGGGCCTTCTGTTCCAGTTGCCGGCAGATACCGTTGATGCATCCCACCGTGGGGATAATGTAGATCTCGTTGCGAATACCGGCCCGGCGCCCCTGCCGGGGATACCCCATAAAGGTGCCGGTCTGCCGGTGAGGATGGGTCAGCGTCGGGGTATAGGTGTACGCCGCCTCCTCGTCCAGATGGGAGCGCAGATTGTGGGTATGTACCCATTCGCCGGCGGCGATGGGCCGGGTGGCCCTGCCGATAACGGCACCGTACTTGATGACCGGCGCCCCCTCGGGGATGGTTGTCAGCGCATACTTGTGTCCGGCCGGAATGCCGCCCCCGGCCACCAACCGCACTCCCACGTTGTCCTGACGGTCAATGATCAGCGTGTCTTTCATACCAGCACCTCCCCGTCCAGAATGGCGGCTACCTGCTGTTCCACCGTCTGGGCAAAATCCTTATAAACGGTCAGGTCCTCGCCAAACACGTCCGCTTTTTGCATAAATCCGGTTACGGAGCCACCCTCGGCAAAATAGCGCAGATAAGCCGCCTCGTCCTGCAGAGCGATCTGCCGTCCGGGCAACACCGCCACAAAGCCGTCGTCGGTGGCCCGTACCCGGCTGTACAACGCCATTAGATAGGAAAATCCTACCGTCAGATGGGTGGGGATACGCCCGTTTTGGCGGTAGTGATCCGCAAAGCTGCACAGGTCCCGGGCACGCCACTTGGATATGGAGTTGAGGGCGATGCCGGTGAGTTGATGGTTCAGATACGGGTTGCGGAATCGCTCCTTCACATCCTCGGCAAAGGTGGCTGTAGCGGCGGTATCCGCCGACACATAGGGAATGATCTCCTCTTGTAACGTGTTATCCAAGAACGCCGACAGCCGGGGATGTTCCATACAGTCGTACACCGTCTGGCATCCCAACCACAGACCGGCGGCCACCAGGTTGGTGTGGCTGCCGTTGAGCACACGGACCTTGCGCTTCTTGTAATACCCGATATCGTCGGTGAGTATCACCTCTATGTTGTGGGTGCCGTCGGGTAGATACCGGGCAATATCTCCCTTGTTTTCCACCACCCATAGGCCAAAGGGTTCGCCTACGCTCATTAGTGCGTCGTCCTCGCCGATGAGGTCACGCAGATGGGCGGCGGTATCCGTATCCCGGGGATATCCCGACACGATGCGGTCCACCAGGGTGTTGCAGTATACGCATTGGGTGTTGTTCCATTCCCGGAAGGCTTCGGTCAGCCCCCACAGGGTAATGTACCGGTCCACACACCGGTACAGCTCGTCAGCGTTATTTTCAATCAGTTCCACCGGCAGCAGATACACCCCCGGCAGACCGGCGGTAAACCGGCGGTACAGCAGTTGGGTCAGCTTGGCCGGGTAGGTCATACCGGCCAGATCGTCCTGCCGGTCCTCGGCGCAGTAGGTAATGCCGGCTTCGGTGGTGTTGGATACGATGATGGTCAGTTCCGGGTCCTCCGCCAACCGGAAGAAGGTTTCCGTCTGTTCAAAGGGGTCTATCACCCGGTCCACCACCCCGATGGGGTGTACCCGTTCCACCGGTTTGCCGTTTTCTATTCCGCGCAGGACGATGTGATACCGGTTATCCTGCCGGCGGAAAGCGTCCAGATTCCCCAGAGGGATGGGCTTGACGATATCCACCGCATACCGACCGCCCTCTTGGTTGAGGATGTCAAAGTATGCGTCCACAAAGGTGCGCAGAAAGTTGCCTTCGCCAAACTGTAATACACGAATCACAGAGATCACTCCTTGTTGATAGGATAAAAGGCGTTATCCCTCATCGGGAAACGCCTTTTGTGTGGTTAATAGAGAACGCTCTTGTCCGGGAACGCCGGCTCACAGGTAATGTGCATCCGCATCCGGCGCAGGATGGACTCGTCGCCGGAATGGAATATCTGGGTGGAATGCAGTTCGCAGCCACGCAGCAGGGGCAGTTGCGCCACCGCCCGGGCGGCGGTGGGGTCGCTGGCGGCGCAGATATACAGCGCCGTCAGGGCATCGTCCAGCTTCAGGGCGCTGGAATGACTGCCCAGTAGATTTTTCTTCAGGTCAATGACCGGCTCCAACACCGCCGGGCTCATCAGCAGGGTGGCCTTGGGTATGTCGGCCAGTACTTTAATAGCGTTGAGCACCGCCGCCGAACAGGCGCTCAGCAGGGGGGTGGACTTGCCGGTGATGATGCGTCCGTCGGGCAGTTCAATAGCCGCCGCCGGGGCGCCCACCCGGTCGCTCTTATCCAACGCCGGCTGGACCACCGCCCGGTCGGTGAGCTTAAGACCGATCTGTTGCATGATCATCTTGAGTTTTTCTATGGTTTCTTCCTTTTCCCGGCCCATACGCAGGTCGGTCAATCCCTTATAGTACCGGCGGATGATCTCCTGACAGCTGGCCTGCCGGCACACCTCGTCGTCCACGATGGCGTACCCGGCCATATTGACCCCCATGTCGGTGGGACTGCAATAGAACTTATCGTTACCGGTAATACGGGTCAGGATGGTGCGTACCAGAGGAAACGCCTCCACGTCCCGGTTGTAGTTGACGGTGGTCACGCCGTAGGCTTCCAGGTGGAAGGGGTCGATCATATTTACGTCCTGCAGGTCGGCGGTAGCGGCCTCGTAGGCCAGATTGACCGGGTGCTTGAGGGGCAGATTCCAGATGGGGAAGGTCTCGTACTTGCCGTAACCGGCGATGACCCCTCTCTGATACTCGTGATACACCTGGGACAGACAGGTAGCCAACTTGCCGCTGCCGGGACCGGGGGCGGTCACCACCACCAGAGGCTTGGTGGTTTCAATATACGGGTTAGCACCGTATCCCTTTTCGCTGACGATGTGATCCACGTCTGCCGGATACCCGGCGATGGGACGGTGGATGTAGTTGCGGATACCCAGGGCATCCAGTTTGCATTTAAACTGGTCGGCGGCGGCTTGTCCGGCATACCGGGTGATGACCACGCTGTTGACCGAGATGCCCATATTTTGCACCATATCCACCTGCCGGAGCAGGTCCTGGTCGTAGCTGATACCCAGGTCGGCGCGGATCTTGTTCTTCTCGATATTATCGGCGCTGATGCAGAACACCAACTCCGCCTGGTCGCCCATAGACCGGAGTAGCCGTATCTTGGCGTCCGGCTCAAAGCCGGGCAGAACACGGGAAGCGTGATAGTCGTCAAACAGTTTGCCGCCGAATTCCAGATACAGCTTACCGTTAAACTTGGATATCCGTTCCAGAATATGCTCTTTTTGCTTTTGCATATACAATGCGTTATCAAAGCCTTTTTTCATCCTTCATCAGCCCCCGTTCATCAAACAGTATTAGCATACCACATTTTTTTCTTTAACACAAGAGGAACACCGGAGAATATAAAAAATTTCCTTCAAAAAAATCCTTGTCAGCACCGGTAGAGTTATGTATAATAGTATTTGTATGAGTAGGGGAGGTGTGGAAGATGCAGTTTGGCCAGTTGGTGGGCAATGCCGCCGTTAAGCGCCGTCTGTCGTCCATGGTGGACGCCGGGCATTTTCCCCACGCCCTGTTGCTGGAGGGGGAAGAAGGCAGCGGCCGGCGCACCTTGGCCCGGCTGGTGGCCCGGGCGGCCACCTGTCGCGGCGAAGGGGAACGCCCTTGTGGCGCGTGTTCCGGTTGCATCAAGACCGAACACCCCGACGTGACGGTGTTTGACGTGCAGGGCAAGGAGAAGGTGGTGGACGCCATCCGACAGTTGCGGCAGGAGGCTTTTCTGTTGCCCAACGAGGCGCCCCATCGGGTATTTATACTGGAAAACGCCCAATTGCTCAATCCTTCGGCCCAGAACGCTTTGCTCAAGATACTGGAGGAACCGCCCCGGCACGTGCTGTTTATCCTAGTGTGCGAAAACCGCACCCAGTTGTTGGAAACCATCCGTTCCCGTTGCGCTCTGCTGACGATGCAGTCGGTGGAGTGGGACGAGGCGGCCCCCCTACTGCAAAGCCGTCTGCCCTCCGTGCCGGTGGAGGAATTACAACGGGCGCACAGCCTGTTTGGCGGCCGTATCGGTCGGGTGCTGGACGGCGTCCGGGAGGGGGCGTTCCGGCAGGTGGTGGAACTGACCCCGTCCTTTGCGGATGCGTTGGCGGCGTCGGAGGAGATGTCGTTGATACGCCTTACCGCCCATTTGGAGAAGGATAAGGAACTGACGGCGGCTTTGTTGCGCAGTCTGACATTGGTGTTGCGGGACGCTCTGACGTGCCGTTACGGGGCCCCCGGCCGTTTGTCTACCGCCCCGGATGCGGCGTCCCGGTTGGCGCAGAAGCTGACCGGCGTCCGGCTGATGCAACTGTTGGATGCGGTGGAAGGTCTGCAACAGGACCTTGCCCGGAATATGAATAACACGTTACTATTGACCCGGTTGAGCGCCCGTTTGCGTGGGGCGGCCGGTTATTAAGGAGGTTACGACTATGGCGATGACCGTAGGTGTTCGTTTCCGCAATAGCGGAAAGGTATACGATTTTGACCCGGGAGAGTTGTTGTTGCTCCCCGGCGAAAAGGTGATGGTGGAAACCGCCCGTGGGGTGGAATGTGGCGAGGTGGCTCGGGCCAACCGGGAAACGGCTACCCCCGACGGCAAGACCCTCAAGCCGGTGTTGCGCCGGGCCAACGAGGAGGACCTGCGCCGGGTGGAAGACAACATCCGCAAGGAACGGGAGGCTATGCGCATCTGTCAGGAGCGTATTGCCGCCCACGGTCTGGATATGAAACTGGTGGATGCGGAGTATGCTTTTGACAACTCCAAGATACTCTTTAATTTCACCGCCGAGGGTCGGGTGGATTTCCGGGAACTGGTCAAGGACCTGGCCGGCGTGTTCCACACCCGGATAGAACTGCACCAGATCGGCGTCCGGGACGAAGCCAAGAAGCTGGGCGGCATCGGCATCTGCGGCCGACCCTTCTGCTGTTCCCAGTTTTTACGGGATTTTCAGCCCGTATCCATCAAGATGGCCAAGGAACAGGGCCTGTCCCTCAACCCCACCAAGATCTCCGGCTCCTGCGGACGCCTGATGTGTTGTCTTAAGTACGAGCAGGATACCTATGAGGAACTGATTAAGTTAAGCCCCAAGGTGGGCGCCACCGTGATGACCGCCGAGGGTCGTGGCGTGGTCACCGACAGCGCAGTGCTGACCGGGCGCATCAAGGTGCGGCTGGACAAGAATCCGGATTCCCCCCCGGTGGAAATGCGCCGGGAGGACGTGAACATCATCCGCAAGGGCCCCTCCGGAGAAGAACTGCCTACTCCCGTACCTACCCCGGCCCCGTCGGCTCCCCAGCCGGAGGCGGACGCCCCGGCACCGGCACCGGAGCAGCCCTCTGCCGAGCAGCCCCGTCGGGAGGGGGAGGACCAGCGTCCCCGTCGGGACCGCCGCCCCCGTAACCGGGGCCGCAATCGAGGCAATCACGGCCGGGGTCAGGGCGGACAGAACACCCCCAAACCCCAGAACTAAAAAAAGCAGTTGCATTTTTCAAAAAGTGTGCTATTATAATTATACAATCCGATTTACAGGAGGTGTAACTGACCATGGCTTACAAGATTTCTGACGCGTGTATCGCTTGCGGCGCTTGCGCTGAGGGTTGCCCCGTTGAGGCTATCAGCGAGGGTGACGGCATCTACGTCATTGACGCCGATGCGTGCATTGACTGCGGCGCCTGTGCGGAGGCTTGCCCCGTTGAGGCTCCTGCCGCGGAATAATCGCCACATGAAGCACCGATTGACCGAGTAGCGTAGCTGCTCGGTCAATTGTGCATTATGCGTTATATTGTTACAAGGAGGGATGGTATTGTGGCAGACGGACAATGGCTGGAGGTAACCGGGGATACCCGTGTAGCGGTGTCTGAGGACCACCGGTTTGGCACGGACGCCATTTTGCTGTCCCATTTTGCCGCCCCCCGTCCGGGGGATACGGTATACGAGTTGGGTACCGGTTGTGGCGCCATAGCCATACGCTTGTGTGCGCTGTATCGCCCGGCGGCGGTGCACGGGGTGGATATTGACCCCGGGGCGATAGCGTTGGCACAGCAATCCGCCGCCGCCTTTACCGGGTCGCCCGTCCCCACCTTTGGGGTGGCGGATTGGGAACGCCCGGACACGTTGGGCGCACCGGGTCACTGGCGGTTGGTGGTGTGCAACCCCCCATACTTTGCCCCGGAAACCGGTGCGGTCAGTCGGGAGGACACCGCCCGGCGCATCCGGCACGAAACGCCGTCTACCCTGACGGCGGTGTGCACGGCGGCCGCCCGGCTTCTGCAGTACGGCGGCCGTTTCTGTCTGTGCCACCGCCCGGAGCGATTACCGGCGGTGTTGACCGCCCCCACCGCCGCCGGTCTGGAGCCTAAGCGTCTGCAGACGGTGTCCCAGAGGGCGGACAAGTCCCCGTGGCTGGTGCTCATAGAAGCCCGTAAAGGCGGCCGCCCCGGCCTGCTGTGGGAGCCGCCTTTGGTGTTGGAAGACGCCGCCGGTGCCCCCACCCCCATATATAAACAGATTTACGGCATAGGATAGTTAAAAATCCGGATCTTTAAGGAGGAACGTGTATGACGGATAGGATTACGTCCGGCAGTCTTACCTTGGTGGGCACCCCCATCGGTAACCTGTCCGATCTGTCCCCTCGGGCGGTGGAAGCGCTGAACGGATGCGACTTTATTGCGGCGGAGGACACCCGTGTCACCCTCAAACTGCTCAATCACTTTGGCATCGTTAAGCCGCTTATCAGTTACTTTGAACACAACAAACGGGAACGGGGTCAGGTCATCTGCGAACGTCTGCTCAAGGGTGAACGGGGCGTGCTGGTGACCGACGCCGGTATGCCGGCCATTTCCGACCCGGGAGAGGAACTGGTGGCCCAATGCTACGAGTTGGGTATTCCGGTAGAAGTTGTCCCCGGTCCCACGGCTGTGGCCACCGCCCTGGCGGTATCCGGTCTGCCCACCGGCCGCTTTACCTTTGAGGGCTTTCTGAGTGTTAATAAGCGCAGTCGCCGGGAGCATCTGGCCAGTCTGACCGACGAGGTGCGCACCATGGTGTTTTACGAAGCGCCGCATAAGTTGGCGGCCACCTTGCAGGATCTGTACGCCGCTTTGGGGGACCGCCCCGTTGCCTTGGTACGGGAACTGACCAAGGTACACGAGGAGGTTATCCGCACCACCCTTTGCCAGGCGGTGGACCGGTATACCCGGCAGGGGGATACTCCCCGGGGCGAGTTCGTACTGGTGGTGGGGGGCGCTACCCCCGTACAGCGTCCGGCGGCCACCCCGGAGGAGGGGTTGGACACCGCCCGACGGTATATGGAGCAAGGTCTGTCCCCCTCGGAGGCTGCCCGACGTGCCGCCGCCGACACGGGATGCCGCAAGGGAGATATTTACCGTCTGTTAACGAGAGGAGAATCGGAATGAACTGGGAACGTATCGCATTGCTGGTATTGTTTGTGGTGGTATTGATTGCTCTGCGCCGGGTGGGAAGCCGCCGTGGCGAGAATACCCGTTCCAACCGCCTGATGAAGCAATATAAGGTGATGACGAGGGAAAAACTGGATGCCGCCCCCGAGGGAGAGTTGGTGGATGCGGTGGTCAGCCGCATACTGGCCCGGGCGCAGGATGCCCGTCGTCCCGACCCGTTGGTGGTCCTGGCGGATATGGACCACGGCAACACGGTGGTGTACAGCGTGTGGGCGGTGTGCA
>JAZRMD010000135.1:0-3279 GCA_045647285.1 Acutalibacteraceae bacterium | reverse complement strand
ACACAAGGCCGGCAAGGCCGCCAAAGGGGTCAAGACCGCTTCCGGCGACACCCTACACCTGGCGGTCAGCGCCGACCGGAGCAAGGATTCTGCCGATGAAGCCCCTCAGTTTGATATCGAGATGGCGGCGGTAACGGTGGATAAACAAGGCGTGGTGACCGGGTGCGTGACCGATACGCTGCAGGCCAAGATGACCGTCAAGGAGGGCCTGTTTTCCATGACCTCCGGCGACATCACCACCAAGCGGCAGATGGGGGACTCCTACGGGATGAAGGCCGCTTCGTCCCTCAAAAAGGAGTGGTATCAGCAGGCGGATGCTCTGGACAGTTATGTGGTGGGCAAGACCCCCGATGCCTTGCGTGGTGTTAAGACGGATAAGGAAGGCCGGGCGGATGAGATCTCCGGCTGTACCATGGTGGTCAGCGGTATGATGAAAAATATCGTCAAGGCCGCCGAGATGACCGATACTGCCGCCGGTATGGCCGGCAGTTCCGGTAGCACCACCTCCGGCAACCTGAAGGACGACGTGAGCAGTGCGGTCAGCGATACGGTCAGCGATATGACGAAGGATACCACCAAGAAATAAAACACCGTCCGGGGGCTTTGAGGAGTATCTATGAAGCATACAGACCATAAGCGCTACCGTTCACCCTCTCGCCTGTTCGCTACCTTGCTGATGGTCGTGGCGTCTGTGGGGCTCATCCTACTGTCCGGGGTGTGGTACACCGCCGCCCGACGGGAACAGTTGACTGCCCGACCTGCCGAGATGGCGGTAGGCAATACGGTGGCGATTCCCGTCACCCCCCAGATGACCGAACGCTATGGGCTGGAGGCCGCATCCCGTACGCTGGATGAAGAGGGACGCCCCAACGGGTATCTGCTGATTACTGCTGCTAACGGCTATCGGTCCCGTATACGGGTGCAGACCGTGTTTGCTGAGGATCGGCAGACGGTGGTGTCCCTACGGGTGTTGTATCAGCAGGAAACGGAGTATCTGGGCACCCGTATCACCGGAGAGGATTTTCTGTCCCAGTTTGGCGGACGGCTGGCGCCTGTACGTCTGTGGACCACGCCGGTACAAGGGTCGCCGGTGGACGGTCTTTCCGGCTCCACCATCTCGGCACAGGCGGTGGTGACCGCAGTCAACAGCGGCTACGAGTTTTTACAGCAGTACGACGGTCTTTGACCGTCGTATTACATAGAATGGGCGTTATCAACATTCTGCGACGGTCCGGTTGCCGGTTTTTCCCAATGAGGTCTTGAAAAGTGGGACAACCTGTGTTACAATGAATAGAAATAATGGTTATTCCGAGAGGAGTCAATGTCCTATGCTGGATATGAAGTTTATTCGTGAAAATCCCGAAGCGGTCAAGGAGAACATCCGCAAGAAGTTTAAGGATGCCAAACTGCCGTTGGTGGATGAGGTTATCGCTCTGGATGCCCGTAAGCGGGAGGTCAACACCCGGGCCAATGAGTTGCGCGCCAACCGCAACAAGGTCAGTAAGGAAATTGGCGCCCTGATGGGTCAAGGCAAACGGGATGAGGCGGAAGAAAAGAAAAAAATAGTAGCCCAGCAAGCTCAGGAACTGGCTGCGCTGGAAACGGAAGAAACCGAACTGGCTACCCGGGTTACCGAGATTATGATGAAGATCCCCAACATCATTGACCCGTCGGTGCCCATTGGTAAGAACGACGAGGAGAATGTGGAGGTCCAGCAGTACGGGGACAAGACCGTGCCGGACTTCGAGATTCCTTACCACACGGATATTATGGCCAAGTTTGCCGGCATCGATAAGGCGGCCGCCGGTCGTGTGGCCGGTGAAGGCTTCTATTACTTGATGGGGGATATTGCCCGTCTGCATTCGGCGGTGCTGTCCTATGCCCGTGACTTTATGATCGATAAGGGCTTTACATATTGTATTCCGCCCTTTATGATTCGCTCCAACGTGGTTACCGGCGTTATGAGCTTTGAAGAGATGGACGCCATGATGTACAAGAACGAGGGTGAGGACCACTATCTTACCGGCACCAGCGAACACTCCATGATCGGTAAGTTCATCGACACCATTACCGATGAGTCCCAGTTGCCGTTGACCC
This sequence comes from Acutalibacteraceae bacterium, assembly GCA_045647285.1. GTDB lineage: Bacteria > Bacillota > Clostridia > Oscillospirales > Acutalibacteraceae > UBA5905. The sequence continues at coordinate 1,182 of JAZRMD010000135.1, read as the reverse complement.
TCACCAGCTATTCTCCCTGCTTCCGCAAGGAAAAGGGCGCTCACGGCATTGAGGAACGGGGCATCTACCGCATCCACCAGTTTGAGAAGCAGGAAATGATCGTTATCTGCAAGCCGGAAGAGAGTATGGACTGGTTTAATAAGATGTGGAGCTATTCGGTGGAACTGTTCCGGTCGTTGGATATTCCGGTGCGTACGTTGGAGTGCTGTTCCGGTGACTTGGCCGACCTGAAGGTCAAATCCTACGACGTGGAAGCCTGGTCCCCCAAACAGCAGAAGTACTTCGAGGTATGCTCTTGCTCCAACTTGGGAGATGCCCAGGCCCGTCGTCTGGGTATCCGTGTCAAGGGGGAGGACGGGCAGAAATATCTGGCCCACACCCTCAACAACACGGTGGTGGCGCCCCCCCGTATGCTGATTGCCCTGTTGGAGAATAATCTCCAGTTTGATGGCGAAAAGTACAGCATCCGCATCCCGGAAGCTCTGCGTCCTTATATGGGCGGCAAGTCGGTTATCGAGCAGAAATAAGGGGCCCTGGACGTGAAAAGTATCCGACGTCAATACGGCATTGCCTGTATTCTATTGACAGCCGTGTGCCTTTTGGACTTTTTTACGGAGTTTATGGAGGTGCTGGTGTCCCATACGGACACGTTGGTGCAATTGGCGGCCGCCGGTGTGTTCTGGAAGGACGGTGCCCCGTTGGTGGCGCGTCTGTTCTACCATCTGACCGTGCCCATCGGCCACGCCCTACTGGCGTATACCGCCTACCGGGGCCATCGTGGTCGGTCTATGGAGCCGTGGTGGGAGATTGGTTGCGGCGTTTGTGTGTTTCACTGGTTGTGGTTGCTCATCACCCATTGTGTGGCTGTCGGTGACGGCATCAACGCTATGTGGTATATTGACGTATTCTACGCCGGGGTGATGGTGCTGTTTTGGGTGCTGTACGGCGCCTCCGGTCATCATTACGAGCCGTTGGTGCGCAACCGCCGTCTGCTGGAATACGGCGCCATTATGTTTAAGGTAGCCTTGTTGGGTCTGTCCTTGGTGGTGATGTACTCCTTGGGCGACGTATCTCTGACGGCATTGGGTGACTGGCTCTTGCACGTGGTCAGTACTGCCGGTCTGTGTGCCGGTCTGCTGTTGTTGGGCGCTGAAGAAGACCCGTGATTTCGTTGATAAAAGA
>JAZRMD010000134.1:0-3321 GCA_045647285.1 Acutalibacteraceae bacterium | reverse complement strand
CAGCGAGGCGTCCCCGTACTGCCCCTCATGATGGAGCCGGGATTGGACGCCTTGTACGCTGCCCCCGATAAGTTCGGGCAACGGCAGTACTTGCAACCGGGCGGCGGCGACAGCACCGCCATTGCCTATGAGAAAAAACTGGAACAATATCTGCAGACCGTACTCATCAGCGACGAGATGGCCCGGTGCGTCCGTCAGGCATTCCGGGGATACCTGTTTTTAAGCTACCGCAAAAAGGACCGGCAGTACGCCAACGAGCTGATACACCGCATACACCAACTACCGGAATGCCGGGATATGGCCGTGTGGTTTGACGAGTTCCTCACCCCCGGTGAAAGTTTTCAACAAAATATCGACACCGTCCTGCAAAAGAGCCGCCTATTCGTACTGTTGGTGACCCCTCACCTGTTGGAAGAGCCGGGCGGCACCCCCAACTACGTGATGGGGCAGGAATACCCGGCCGCCCGACGTGCCGGTCTGCCCTTACTGGCCGCCCAGATGGTGCCCACCGACCCGGTGGCCTTGGCGGCCAAATACCCCGGTCTGCCCCCTTGCGTTGCCCCGGATGAGGACGCCTTTTGCGCCCAACTGCAACAAGCGCTGAGCTCTCTCGAGAGGGACGACTCACCGCACCACGTGTTTTTGATGGGACTTGCCTATCTCCACGGCATCGACGTGGAGATAGACCGGCAACGGGCCGTGGAGCTCATTACCCGGGCCGCCAACGGCGGATGGGCGGACGCTATGGGGTATCTGCGCGATATCTATACCGATGGCATCTACGTCCCGGCGGACTACCAAAAGGCGTTGGTGTGGGCCAAGCCGTTTGCCCAGTACTGCGTTACCCATCTGGGAGAGGATGACCACACCACCCTGGCGGCTATGAACAGCCTGGCTTTGCTGCACAGCGACGCCGGTGACTACCAGGCCGCCGCCAAAATAATGGCGCTGACCTGTCTGCACTACAAGAAGGTACTGGGCATTGACCACCCGGAGACCTTGACCGTCTACGGCAATATGGCCAATATGTACCGGAATCTGGGGATGTTCGACAAGGCGGTGCAGTTCTACCAAGCTGTCTACCAACAGAGCAAAAAAACGCTGGGCGACGACCACCCCGACACCCTGTTGGCTCTGCACAATCTGGCTGCCGGTTACAGCGAACAGGGCCGGTATGCTGAGGCGTTGACGTTGGCCCAGCAGGCATACGACGGGCGACGGCAGTTACTGGGGGAAGATGCCTCGGACACCTTGCAATCCCTCATCCTGCTCGCCACCTGTTGCGAAGAAGTGGGAGATACCGCCAAGGCCACAGACCTGACCGAACAAGGGTACCGGCTACTGCAGCAGACGTTGGGCCAGACCCATCCCCAAACGCTGACGGCCATGGAAAACCTGGCCATGCTATACAACCTGTGCGGCCACCACGACCGGGCCTTACCCTTGTGTGAACAGGCCTACGACCTACATCGCCAAGTCTTAGGAGATACCCATCCGGACACCCTGCTGTCCCTGAACGTCTTGGTGGACGTTCTGGATAACCTGGGGGAATACGACCGGGCGTTGCCTCTGGCACGGCAGGTGTGCGAACAACAGTCCCGGGCGTTGGGTGAAAAGCATCCGGACCTACTGTCTTCTCTCAACAACCTGGCGTCCGTGTACTTCCATAAAGGGCAGACCGCCCAAGCCGTGATGACCACCGAAAAGGCGTATCATCTGGCCCGACAAGCGTTGGGGGATACCCATCCCCACACCTTACAGCTGCTGTCCAATCTGGCCTTATCCCACGCCGCACGGGGCAACAAGGATATGGCCCGGGGTCTGTACGAGAAGTGCTACGCCGGATGGGTACAGGCAGAGGGGCCGGACCATCCCGAAGCACAAAAAATAGCGAAAATGCTGCAGAATAAGACATAAAACAATTCCCGAACCCTGTTGGGTTCGGGAATTGTTGATTACTCTAAACTTTGGCCCATGCGTACGGGGGTTTCCTCCCCTCGGGCGGTGGCGGCAAACAGCCGGTCGGCCACCGGGGGCGCCTCTTTGGGCAACAGCAGGATGATGGTGCTGCCGCCGTACTGAAACAGGCCCTTTTCCGTGCCCCGGGTCACCGGGCCGGGGCCGTGATGGTTGACGATACGGCCCACCAGCATAGCGCCCACCTCCATCTGCACCACCGTGCCGTGACGGGGGGTGTCGATGAGGGTGTACTCCCGGCAGTTTTCGGTAAACACCGGCACACTCTCCAACGCAATGGGGCGTACCGTGTGCAGACGGCCGGGGATAAACACATTGTCCCCCTTGATGCCGTCACACGGATAGGCGTAGCGGTGATAGTGGTCCACACACAGCCGGAACACCAGACAGGTGCCGTCCCGGTAGCGTTGGGCCAAATCCTCATCCTGCAACAGTCTGGTGAGGGTGTAGGCGCTCTGCTTGACGGGTAACACCGTGTCCTCCTGCACCCGGTAAGCGGACAGCAGACCGTCGCAGGGGGATACCAACACCGCCGGGTCCTCATCCAGAGGGCGCAGACCCTCACGGATGCGCCGACAGAAGCAATCGTTAAAGCAGGTAAACCCGTCCGCCTCATACTGGGAAAGGTCTATACCGTTACGCCGCACAAAAGGGCGGATAAGCGGCCGGGACAGGGGGCTGTCCAACAACCCACCGCATAGCCGGGATACCCATCGGGCGGTAAGAATCTTGAGCAGTATCCGTCCCGGTGCGGTGCGGTACAAAAACCGCAGACCGGACGATTCCTTAACCGTATGGCTCATAGTCACCTCAGTGCCTCATGAAAAAGAACAACAGTAACAGGATACATTCCACCAGACCCACGCCAACAAGTATCAAGATGCCGCGCAGGTGCGGTTTGGGTATCTGTATCTTGGACAAAAACAGGAAGCCGGTAATCAACGCCACCACGAAGTACACCACCGAAATATCCCGGGGCAGGATAAACCGGAACAGCATCACGCTGGGGAATATGAGCGCCGCAGAGGTCACCGGCAAGCCGATATAGGTCTTGCGCACACCCCCCTCGGTGCGTTGACGCTCCTCCTCGGTCACGTTAAAATACGCCAGACGGATCAGGGCCGCCAGGATATACAGGGCCAATACGGCAATCAGGATGCCCCGCATCCCCAGAGAAGGACCCAGGACCCCGGCACCAACCGTCGGCTCTCCCCGGAGCATGGACAGCAACAGAAGGCCGCCTCCAAAAGCGCAGGCCAGGACCAAAAACACCCCGCCGATCCGAAGCAGGCGTTCCGACCGGCCGTAGGCTGCCAAAAGCATGATCACAGCGGCAGCCGCTTT
>JAZRMD010000133.1:0-3118 GCA_045647285.1 Acutalibacteraceae bacterium | reverse complement strand
CGTAGCGCCGCCACCGTACAGAAATATCTTAAGCAACACCCCACCATCAAGGTCGTTCTGGACCTGCACCGGGATGCGGTCATGGAGGGGGACACCACCTTGGTCAAACCCACCGTCACGGTCAACGGCCGTGCGGCGGCCCAGATGATGTTTGTGGTGGGTGTCACCCACACCGCCCAGTTACCCCATCCCCATTGGGAGCAAAATCTGGCTCTGGCGGCTCAATGGCAGAAGGCTCTTACCGACCTGTCCCCGGGACTGATGCGGCCCCTCAATACGGTACAAAGCCGGTATAATCAGCACTTAGCGCCCGGCTATTTGCTGGTAGAGGTGGGGAGCGAGGGCAATACGGTGGACGAGGCGGTGTACGCCGGGCAGTTGCTGGGCCAGACCCTGGCGGACCTGCTGAAAAAATAAGAAAGGGGCCCGGTGTTCGTGGGGAACACCGGGCCTTTCCATTTGGTTATTGGGCTTTTTTGCGGTCGTACCGCCACATACCTACCAGGGTGGATATAAAGGTAAACGTCTCGTTGATGAGGCCCATCCAGGAGCCCACGATGAGGTTGTACACCCACATACTGGTGGCGATGGGTACGCACAGCTTACGGGACAGGGACGGAATGCCCTTACCAAAGCTGATGACCGACAGGAAGGAGGCCAACGCCGCCAACAAGCTGTACCACCCTTGCCAGGTGACGGCGGCACTGGAGCAGGCCAGTGCCAGAAACACGCCGATGGCGATCTGCCCCGATCGGGCCTGTCGGTTGACCGTGCGGAATGTCAGTTCCCGGCAGGTGGCGAGAAAGGTGATGGCTGCGCCGCTGATGGCTCCTAACAGGGCGTAGTGCAGACACCAGACGATGTCGCCGGTCAGCTTGACGGTCAGCAGCTTTTGGGCGTCCTTTTGCTGATAGACCAGGATGTTGCACACGATACCGGCTACGCCGAATAGGGTACTGATGATAAACAGCGCTATCATCCACCCGCCGGTGATACCGTAGATACTTTCGGGAAGCATAGGGTTCTAACCACCTTTTTTGTCGCATTTCCCCTATTGTATACCGAAAGTCTGCAATTTGCAACCCCCGTTTTTTACAGTTCCACCCAACCGGATACGTTGGTGGCCACCGGGGTCTTGCCCACCCGGTCGGGGCGGTTGGTGACCCGGTAGCGGTTACCCACCTTCACCCCGTCGTACAGGTAGAAGGTGCCCGTCCGGGTCACGTAAGCGCTCCCTCGGGCGGTCAGATACAGACAGCCCTTTTGCAGGGTCACATGATCCCCGGCCTTGGGGGCGGCCACCGGCATTTCCGTTGTGGCGTCCGGCGCCTTGTAGGTCACCCCAAACAGGGTACAGAACGCCTGCACCGTTTCCTCCGCCAGCTTTTCCATGCCGCCGGCGTGGAACCACCCACAATCCTCCGCATTGTCGTGGAAAAACAGCTCGTCGTACAGGCAGGTCATGGCGGTCTGCTTGATCTCGTAGAGCTGGTTGTTATCTACCACCTTATGGGTGGGGATGCACTGACGGTAGCGGTGGATGGCGTTGGCTTTCATCCGGCTGTCTGCGTCGGGCCAGCACATGGTCATGCTGTATCGGCCGCCGCCGGCGTTGGTGTGGGCCACGTAGTACAGGTCCGCCTTCCACTTGTTGGCTTCCTGGACCCGGGTCTTCATGGCCTTGTCGCCGGTGAGGGCGGCGGCGCCGCGCATCACCGCAAACCCTAGTTCTTTGAGCCGTCTTTCCACAACGTCCATATAGGCGTTGCAATGGGTGTTTTCGCTGCAGTTGCCGGCGCAGGCGGTACGGTTGTCCGTAGCGTGTGCCGCCGGGGATAAGTAGATTTTATACGCCATCGTTTAGTCCTCCTTTACTTCCGGTAATCCGGTCATGCTGGTCAGCAGGCTGAGGATGCCGGCCAGCAGCGCCGCCGACCCCACCATCAGCCAGTTCACTTCGTCCATCACCGCGGCGGTGCCAATGGTGGCAACGGCGGTCTGTGCCACCGTCTTAAGGGCACGCACGCCGGCGGCTTTTAACCAGGTTTTTTTGTTTTCCATATCCATTCTCCTTTCATCCGATGCCCAGCTTGAGCAATACGTATCCCACCATGGCGGTAATGACCGCCAACAGCGTCTTGTCCACCGCCGCTTCCCATCGGCGTCCGGGTTTGCCGGCCAGGGTCTTGACGTCCGCCTTGATCTCCCGTACGTCCCGGTCCATGTCGGTCTGCTTCTGGGCGATCACCGCCACCGACTGCACCAGTTCGGTCATATCCTCCTGCCGGCGCTCCACCTCATCCAGTCGATGGGTGTTGGACTTGGACCGGTCCTCCACGTGGCTTAACCGGCGTTCCATCTCCAAGGTGTCCATCAGGTGTCACCCCCCATCAACGTCTGCAGAATGTGTACCGGGTCCAACCGCCCGGTAACGGTGATGGTACCCACCTCTGCGTAGATGCTGTTGTAACCGTCCCGGGCTATCAACGTAGGGGTGTTACTGATGCCCACCGGCACCCGGATACCGTCATACGGCTCGAAGGGGGTGGCGGTGGCACCACACTCTATTTGCACGTTGTACTCCTTGAAAGCGTTGTTAGCCCCGGCTTCGGTGGCACCGCTGTTGCCGTTATAAACGTACAGTACGTCCCCCTCGGCCAGGGTGACCGTCGGTTGGTATGTTTTATAATTGGCTACGACGTAATTCACGTCACCCTTGATAGCGCCGTCGGCGGTGTTGACGATACAATAGATATATCGGTTGGCGGTGCCGGTCACGTATTCGGCGTGTAACGTATACTCACCAGCCGGAAGGCGTACTGCGTGTCCCCAAAAGGAAGCGGTTGAGCCATCGGTTTTTGTGGTGACCGTAACACGCTCCACAGCGGTTTTAAAATCCCACAGGTTTTTCCCACACTGGGTGAGCGTAAAACCTTGGCCAAGTCGGAGGCCAAGCGGTCTTAGGAAGACAATTTCATCACACAACTCCTTGGCTCACAGAACGACATGGCTACGATCCGACTTGGTTGAGCCATCGGTTTTTGTGGTGACCGTAACACGCTCCACAGCGGTTTTAAAATCCCACAGGTTTTTCCCACACTGGGTGAGCGTAAAACCT
>JAZRMD010000132.1:0-7647 GCA_045647285.1 Acutalibacteraceae bacterium | reverse complement strand
ACCTTTGTGGATCCGGAGCGAAAGCTGGACCGGAAGATCGTGGAACTGACCGGCATCACCGACGCTATGGTAGCGGACGCACCGGACGAAGCGGAAGGGTTGCGCCAGTTTTATGCTTTCTGTGGGGATTGTCGGGTATTGGTCGCCCACAACGCCCCGTTTGACACGAGCTTTATCCGGGCGGCGGCCAAGCGCAGTGGTATGCCCTATCCCTTCACCTCGGTGGATACGGTGCCGGTGTGCCGTACCCTCTATCCCGGCCATAAGAATTATAAGCTGGATACGGTAGCGGAATTTCTTAAGTTGCCGCCATTTAACCACCATCGGGCCTGTGACGACGCCCGGGTGTTGGCAGATATCTTTACCCATTGTATCCAGGACATGCAGGAACGGCAGATTACCACCTTACAGCAGGTCAACACCAACGTCACCGGTGTAGACCCCAAAAAGGCTAAGTATCACCACATGATACTGATTGCCCGTAACCTGACGGGACTCAAGAATCTGTATAAGCTGGTGACCTACTCCAACGTGGAGTGTTTTGCCCGTAAACCGCGCATTACCCGGTCCAAACTTATGCAACACCGGGACGGATTGTTGGTGGGCAGCGCCTGTGAAGCTGGTGAACTGTACCAGGCTATTCTGGACGGAAAGCCGTGGGGAGAACTGTGCGATATCGCCTCCTTCTACGACTTTTTGGAGATTCAGCCTCTGGGCAACAACGCCTTTATGTTGCGTCCCTCCAAGGGCAAGGGCGGCGAGATGATTCCTCCCGTCTGCAAGAGTGAGCAGGAGCTGATAGAGCACAACCGGACCATCCTGCGTCTGGGTGAGAAACTGCATATTCCGGTCTGTGCCACCTGCGACGTCCACTTTATGGACCCGGAGGACGAGGTATATCGCCGTATTTTGATGGCCGGCTCCGGCTTTGACGATGCGGACCAGCAGGCTCCTCTCTATTTCCGCACCACCGACGAGATGTTGCAGGAGTTTGCCTATCTGGGGGAGGAAAAGGCCCGTGAAGTGGTCATTGAAAATCCCAATTATATTGCCGATTGCGTAGAACGGTTTCGCCCCATTCCCTTAGGCACCTTTCCGCCCCATATGGACGGTGCGGACGAGGACCTGCAACGTATCTGTTGGGATAAGGCTCGGGAGATCTACGGCGACCCCATGCCGGAACTGGTATCCGCCCGTCTGGAAAAGGAACTGACCTCCATCATTAAGCACGGCTTTGCGGTGCTGTATATGATTGCCCAAAAATTGGTGGCTAACTCGGTGGAAAACGGCTATCTGGTAGGCTCCCGTGGCTCGGTAGGCTCTTCCTTCGTGGCGCATATGGCCGGCATCTCCGAAGTAAACCCTCTGGCACCCCATTACGTGTGCCGCAATCCGGAGTGTAAGTATACCGAGTTCTTCACCAAGGGTGAGGTGGGCTCCGGCTTTGACCTGCCCCCTAAGGCGTGTCCCCATTGCGGACAGCCCCTTGGTCGGGACGGTCACGAGATACCCTTTGAGACCTTCCTGGGCTTTGACGGGGATAAATCTCCCGATATCGACCTGAACTTTGCCAGCGAATACCAAAACCGTGCCCACCGGTATACCGAAACGCTGTTTGGCCTGGACCACGTGTTTAAGGCCGGTACCATCGGTACCATCGCCGATAAGACTGCCTACGGCTACGTGCGTAAGTACGCCGAGGAACGAGAGATGGTGTTGCCCCCGGCGGAGATCGACCGCCTGACGGTAGGATGTACCGGCGTTAAGCGTACCACCGGTCAGCATCCCGGCGGTATGGTGGTTGTGCCGGATGACTATGAGGCAGAGGATTTCTGCCCCATTCAGCACCCGGCGGAGAAGGTGGAATCCGGCATCCTCACCACCCACTTTGATTTCCATTCCATCCACGACACCATCCTGAAGTTGGATAACCTGGGGCATGTGATTCCCACCATCTGTAAGTATCTGGAGGAATATACGAACACCTCCATCAAGGATGTGGATATGTCCGACCCGGCGGTGTACAGCCTGTTTACTTCGCCCGAGGCCTTGGGCCTGACGGTGGAACAGTTGGAGTGCGAAACGGGTACGCTGTCCATCCCCGAGATGGGTACCGGATTTACCCGGCAGATGTTGTTGGACTGTAAGCCTAAGACCTTTGCCGACCTATTGCAGATATCCGGCCTGTCCCACGGTACCGACGTGTGGTTGGGCAACGCCCAGGACCTTATCCGGTCCGGCACCTGCACCATTTCCTCGGTTATTGGCACCCGTGACAGCATTATGGTTGAGTTGATGCACAAGGGTCTGCCTCCCAAGATGGCCTTTAAGATCATGGAGATCGTCCGTAAGGGTAAGGCAACCAAACTACTTACCGAGGAACATCTGGCGGCCATGCGTGAGCATAACGTGCCGGAGTGGTACATTGACTCCTGTATGAAGATCAAGTATATGTTCCCCAAGGCTCACGCGGCGGCGTACATTATTGCCGCCTTGCGTGTGGCGTGGTACAAGGTTCATTATCCGGCAGAGTATTACGCCGCCTTCTTTACCGGTCGTGGCGGTGACTTTGATGCGGCCACCGTACAGGCCGGTATCCAGCGTGTCAAAGAGGTAATGGACGATATCCGTGCCCGGGGAAAGGAAGCCAGTCAGAAGGAGCAGGATACGGCGGAAATTCTGCACGTGATCTACGAAGCTATGTTGCGCGGAGTAGAATTCCTGCCGGTAGACTTGTATAAATCCCACTCCTATAAGTTCCTTATGGAGGATGGCAAGATACGTCTGCCCTTTACGGCCATAGCCGGTCTGGGTGAGGCGGCGGCGGAGAGTATGTATAAGGCCGCCGACCCTAAGGACCCGTACATATCCTGTGATGATCTGCAGAGCCGCACCGGCATCACCAAGGCGGTACTCCAATCCCTCCAGGATCTGGGTGTGGTAGCCGGATTGCCGGAAACCAGTCAGATGACCTTCTTTTAATTATAGCAAAAGCGCACAGTTCTCTCCTCGCAAGGGGATGGAACTGTGCGCTTTTTTTGGTGCCTTTAGGCGTGGGAATAACCCCCCGTTCTACTGTGGGAAATAAAAGAACGGAGCGATCTCTTGCCTCCTCTTTTCAGGGGAGGTGGCTGCGGCTTTGCTGCAGACGGAAGGGTAGTTTCGTTATCTCTCCCTCAGTCCTCGCTGACGCTTGGACAGCTCCCTCGTCAGAGGGAGCCGAGAAAATCCGTAAATCCTTTTAGGGGCTAGTCAAACCACCGGTTCAACCGGTGGTTATGATTGTTTTGGTAATACAGCCAACGCCTGTTTTCCCATAGTGGCGTACCGTTGTTCGGTTATCCGCCGGCCATAGGCGGTGCATTTTCCGGTGGTGGGGTCGTTGCAGTAGTAATGGTCATCGTCATACCCCACCAATAACAGACAGTGTTCGCCGCTTGGCCAGGTATACAAACTGCCGTCCGGAAGAGTCCATTGACGTCCTTGTAAGATGGGAGACATTCCGATACTGGCCCAGAATAGAGCCGGTATCCCTTTGTCAATGTACTGGTGACATAGGGCGTCCAGATCGCTCCCCGTTAGGTTTACGACCCGATCCCCACCACCCAGATAGTTCGTCATCGCTTGCTCTATAACCGGTGCCATGCAACCGTAACTTTGCTTCGAACGGGGGTCGCCCAGAAAGTATTGGTAAGGACTGGGTCCGTAAAACTTTCCTTCGTAATGGTAAAAGTCCCGACTACACGGCAGGTAATTGTCTACAAAAGATCCTATAGTAACGTCTTCACCGCTGTAGCGCAGAGCCATCACGGCCGCCGTTGCCTCACAACCGGTGGGGTAGGAGGGGTACTGGCAGAGTAGGGGAACCGACAGCAATGTTTTGCGAGGAGGGGCGACAGTGGCTGTTGGTTCGGAGGTGCTGGTGGTTGTAGATGTAGTAGTTGTGGTAGCAGTAGTAGTGGTAGCGTTAGTAGTAGAGGTGGAAGTGGAGGAGGTGGTAGTTATTATGGAAGAAACGGTTGTCATTGTGTTTATAGTACTTTCAACCGGTTCGTACAGGGGGATGTGGGCGGTATACCACCATCCATATAGTCCTATAAGGGCGATCATCGTCACCACGACCCATGCGCTGATCAAAAACATTCTTTTTTTGCGTCCCAACGTTCTCACCACCCATCTGTTCCATTATATGACCCTTGTTCCACCTTGTCAATACCGCAAAATGCAGTAAAATTGCATACTGCATTTTGTTGTTTTGTATACTATTAACGAGGTGAGGCGGATGGTGTACAAACGGATACGCGATTTGCGTGAGGATAAGGACATTACGCAAAAGGAAATGGCGGCAATTTTGCATTGCTCACAGCAGGTGTACAGCAACTACGAACTGGGGCAGAGGGATATCCCCACCGAACTGCTCATTAAATTGGCGAAGTTCCATCGGGTATCTGTAGATTATATTCTTGGCCTGACGGATCGGAAATAACAAAACCGGAGCATCTACGAGGTAGATGCTCCGGTTACTTTGTTTATTCGTTTATTCGTCGTAGCCCTTGGGGTTTTGGGACTGCCAACGCCAGGAGTCACGGCACATATCTTCCACCGTCTTTTCGGCTTTCCAGCCCAGCAGACGGGCGGCCTTGGAGGGATCGGAGAAGCAGGTGGCAATATCGCCGGCACGACGGGGGGCAACGGTGTAGGGAACGTCCACGCCGTTGGCGGACTTAAAGGCGTTGACCAGCTGCAGTACGCTGCAGCCGTTACCGGTGCCCAGGTTAATGGCTTCGTCGCCGGTGTGCGCCAGAGCGTAGTCCACAGCCTTAACGTGACCCTTGGCCAGGTCCACCACGTGGATATAGTCCCGTACGCCGGTGCCATCGGCGGTGTCGTAATCGTCACCAAACACCGACAGACAGGAAAGCTTGCCGATAGCCACCTGAGAGATATACGGCATCAGGTTGTTGGGAATACCGTTGGGGTCCTCACCGATGCGGCCGCTGATGTGGGCACCGATGGGGTTAAAGTACCGCAGGATGACCGCCGACCATTCCGGGTCGGATACGCACAGATCGTGAAGGATGCCCTCGATCATAAACTTGGTGCGTCCGTAAGCGTTGGTAACGGCACCGGTGGGCATATCCTCCGTTAGAGGGGAAACGTTGGCGTTGCCGTATACGGTGGCAGAGGAGGAGAAGACCATCCGCTTACAGCCCATCTCGCTCATCACCTGGCACAGGGTCACGGTACCGCCGACGTTGTTGTCGTAGTATGTCAGGGGAATACGGACGGATTCACCCACCGCCTTAAGACCGGCAAAGTGAATGACCGCATCGATATTGTGGGCCGCAAAGATCTTGCGCAGGCCCTCGGCGTCACGGATATCGCACTCATAGAAGGGGAACTCCTTGCCGGACAGCTCCTTAACACGCTTTAATGCCTCGGGCTTGGAGTTGTAGTAGTTGTCAATGACCACAATGTCGTAGCCTGCCTGCAACATTTCAATGCAGGTGTGACTGCCGATGTATCCGCAGCCACCGGTGATAAGTATTGCCATATCGGTACCTCCCAATCGTATTTACCTTACTATTATAGCCGCGTTTGTTCCGTTATGCAATAGCATTTTTGTCTTCTTTTCCATAAAAAATGCTGCAAGAATGACTATTGCAATTTGCGTTTTATGCGGTATAATAGTGGAAAGAAACAGGAGAGGACAGATGCATGATGAAACCCACGTTGATCATTATGGCAGCCGGAATGGGCAGTCGTTTCGGCGGTCTTAAGCAGATCACTCCCGTAGGCCCTGCCGGTGAGAAGATCATCGATTATTCTGTGTACGATGCCATTCGTGCCGGATTTGGCAAGGTGGTGTTTGTTATCAAGCACGCCATCGAAGAGGAGTTTAAGAAGGAGATAGGCGATACCGTAGCCGCCCATGTGTCGGTAGAGTATGTCTATCAAGAGTTGGATGCTCTGCCGGAGGGGTATATCGTTCCCGAAGGCCGTGAAAAGCCTTGGGGCACCGGCCATGCGGTGCTGTGTTGCCGCGACGTGGTTAAGGAGCCCTTTGCGGTTATCAATGCGGACGACTACTACGGCCGTGAGTGTTTCCACCTGCTGGCCGATTTTCTGCAGAAGCCCCAGGACGGAGATACGTTACATATGGCTATGGCCGGTTACCTGTTGCGCAACACCCTGACCGAAAACGGCTACGTATCCCGTGGCATCTGTGAGGTAGGGGAGAACGGTCGGTTGACCGGCCTTACCGAGCGCACCCACATTGAGATACGGGACGGTAAGCCCCAGTATACCGAGGACGACGGTGCTACCTGGACGCTATTGCCGGAGGAGTGCTACGTGTCTATGAACTGTTGGGCTTTCCCTGCCGGTACGCTGGACCACTTTGAACAACGCTTTTGTGCGTTCCTGGATGCCCGTGGCAACGAGATGAAGTCCGAGTTCTACCTGCCTTTTGCGGTGGACTCTATGATGGACGCCGGCGAGGCAGACGTACAGGTACTGCCTACCGGGGACAAGTGGTACGGTATGACCTATGCGGCCGACCATCAGATGGTACGGGACGCACTGGCTGGTTTGACCGACGCCGGCGTATACCCGGCCGGTCTGTGGAAATAAGGCCGTATGTTGTATAAAAACGGATGGCACCGTACGGTGCTGGCGGCCTTGTTTTTGGCTGTTGGTCTGGTGCTGCCTTTGCTGACGGCACAAATTAAGGAGATCGGGGACACCTTGTTGCCTATGCACCTGCCGGTGATGTTGTGCGGACTGCTGTGCGGACCGTACTACGGTATGACGGTGGGTGCCGTGTTACCGTTTTTGCGTTCGGTAACGTTCGGTATGCCGCCCCTGTATCCCAACGCCGTGTGGATGGCGCTGGAATTGGCCTCGTACGGGCTGGTTATCGGTCTGGTGTATGCCCGGTTGGGTAAGCGGCACACGGGCGACGTGTACGTCAGCCTACTGACGGCTATGGTCGTCGGACGTGTGGTATGGGGCGTTGCCAAGGCCCTCTTGTTGGGTCTTGCCGGTAAGGGGTTTACTATGCAGATGTTTATTGCCGGGGGCGTGTTGGATGCATTGCCCGGTATCGTCTTGCAGTTGGTATTGATTCCCCTCTTGATGGCCGTTATACGCAAAATACGCTTTGCGTAGATCAATAGGAAAGGAATTGCTGCGTAATGGATGAAACCAAATGGCAGGAATATCAGCAAAAACGGGCAGAATTGCGTACTCGCTTTAGCCGGTTGCGTTGGAAAACACGCATCTGGTGGGCGCTGTACAATATAGTGGCAGACACCTTACTGTTCACCTTGGTTGCGGAATACACCAGTTATCCTCTGGCGTTGGCGCTCTGTCTGGCGAGTACCATTTTCTCTACCATGATGATGCATAATAAGAACAAAAAATGGGTGGCCATTGAGCAGAAGTTGGAACAGGAACTGATGGAAAAAGCACCGGTGGGCAAGATTCGTTTGTACGATTGATGAGTTATATAGACGACAAAACAGGCGAAGCGGATTTCCGCTTCGCCTGTTTTTTCGGTTTATTTTTGAAAAGGGGGGGGCGGGGTGGCACCGGTAGCAAAGGCGTGGGGGCCTGGGTCGGACAGGGGAAAGTACATCTTTGCCG
>JAZRMD010000131.1:0-3737 GCA_045647285.1 Acutalibacteraceae bacterium | reverse complement strand
CCTCAATGACGGTGGTGGACACCAACAGCCGGATATCTCCCCGGGCAAAGGCCGCCATGGTTTCTTCCTTCTGGGCGGCTTTCATCCGTCCGTGGAGCAATCCCATCCGGTACCCGGCAAAGGGCCCGGCGGCCAGTTCTTCATACACGGTGGTGGCGGCGTTGAGGTCGGTGGGTTCTTCCCCCTCTTCCACCAGAGGACAGACGATAAACCCTTGCCGTCCCTCATCCAGATGCCGCCGTACGTATGCGTAAGCCCGTTCCCGTTTGGTCGAGGTGACGGCGTAGGTTTCCACCGGCAGACGGCCGGGGGGCAGTTCATCCAGCACCGACACGTCCAGGTCCCCGTACAGTATGAGCGCCAGGGTACGGGGTATGGGGGTGGCGGACATAACCAGCATATGGGGATTGCTTCCCTTAGCGGCCAACGAGGCCCGTTGGTGTACCCCAAATCGGTGCTGCTCGTCGGTGATGACCAGCCCCAGACGGGCAAACTGTACCTTGTCGGACAGCAGGGCGTGGGTGCCCACCACCAGATGTATTTGCCCATCGGCCAGGTCCTGTAACACCTGTCTGCGCCGGGAGATCGGTAAGGACCCGGTGAGCAGTTCTACCCGGATGCCGTCCCCCAACAGCCGTGACAGGGTTGCGGCGTGTTGTTCGGCCAGTATTTCGGTAGGCACCATCATGGCCGCCTGCCATCCCTCTCGAATAACCGTGTGCGCCACGCCGGCCGCCACGGCGGTCTTACCGCTGCCCACATCTCCCTGTATCAGTCGAGACATGGGCCGAGGGGCGGCCATATCGGTCACACAATCCCGGATGGCCCGTTGTTGCGCCCCGGTCAGGGTAAAGGGCAGGGCGGCGGTGTACTCGTCGGTATGTTGCCGGGGGATGGGAGCACCATTCTCTCCCCGGGCGCGGCCCTTGAGCCGCATCAGCCCCACCTGCAACACCGCCAGCTCCTCAAACATCAGCCGTTCCCGGGCACTCTGCAACGCCATTTCATTGGTGGGGAAATGGATGTTCTGCAAGGCGGTGTATAGGTCGCACAGCCCTTGTTGTTGCCGCAGGGAAGGGGGGAGGGGGTCGGGCATGGTGGCCCCGTTTACCAGGGCCAGAGCCTGTCGTACGTTCGTTTCGATCATCCGGGCGGTCAACCCCTCCGTCTGCCGGTACAGGGGACGGATGCGTTGCCCTGTAGACGGGTCTTCGATCAAGGGGGAGGTCATTTCGTAATGCCGTGCGTTCCGGGTGACGGTGCCGTACAGCAATATTTCATCATCCTTGCGCACCTTGGCGGCGGCAAAGCGGTTGTTAAACAGGGTCACGGTGATGCTGTCCCGTCCGTCGGACACCCGAAACCGATAGAGGGTCATCCCTTGGCGCACCCGATGTTCGCTGGGTGCGGTCACCACCCATCCCCGGATACAGCAGGGCTCTCCGGGGACGGCTTCGGCGGCACGCCGGGTCAGGGACCAATCCTCGTAGGTGCGAGGATAGTGCCGCAACAGGTCTTCCACCGTGCGGATCCCCAGTTTTTCATACGCTTTGGCCCGCTTGTCCCCGACACCGCCCAGTTGCCGGACGCTCATCTGTCGTACGTGCATATCCTCACCACCTTTTCCATCTATTCTCATTTATTATAAACAAAAAGCCACAAGAATGCAACATTCTTGTGGCTTTGCGTATTCCTTTAGAAACTCTTATCGTATTTTTTGCCGGTAAACTTGGCCAGCAGGAAGGAGCCGCCTTTCTTTAACCAGTTGACCGGTTCCATACTGATTACCGGAACTTCCACGCAGTTAAGCGGATTCTGCTCCAGCCACACGTCCAATAGCAGTTCGCTGACCCGACCAAAGAAACGGGCATGGAAGCTGTCGTAAGTGGAAGCGTCCACCTGCTTCTCCAACTCAAACAGCACGTCAAACAGGAAGGTGCAGTAGGCGTCCACGTGCTCTTTCTTGAGGATGAGCATATTGAACATATGGGCGCCGGTACGCTTTTTCAGGCGCTGAAAGGCGTCTGCGTACGCCGGATACTTTTTGGAAATAATATCGCCGGCCATATCCAAGGGCTCCACATAGCATGTGTGGGTGTAGTGGGAGTACAGGGTCTCCACGTAGTACTGCCTTTTTTTGGGCAGAATACCGTCTTTGCCTTCCAGCAACTTGGCCGCCTGTTCTCCGGTCAGTACCCGTTCCATGGGAGTGCCTTTCCGCTTACCGCTAAAGTGTCGGCGGTAATGGGCCAGGCCAATGTAATCGGCGTCCAGGTTTTTCCACGCCCAATACAGACCGGTCAGTTCACAGAAAGTAGCGTTCTTTTCCGAGATGTTGTCCCCGGTGTTATCCGGCTGAAATCCGATGGACTCCTTACCGGCAGCGCCCACGTGTACCGGCAGATACATGGGGTCCTCAGGCATGGCGTAGGGCTTGTGGGTCGCAATAATTACTTGGATATTCATAGTCCTGTCTCCTTGTTACGCCGTTATTGGGCGCCGTCACCGGTCAACACCGCCGGAACGGTCTTAAGAATGATCTTCAGGTCGGTCCACAGACTGCGTTCCCGGATGTATTGGACGTCCATTTCCATCCATTCCTCAAAGCTTATGTTGTTGCGTCCGCTGCATTGCCAGTAGCAGGTAAGCCCCTGCTTGACCAGCAAGCGCTGCTTTTGATACTCCGTATACTGTTTGACCTCATTTTCCAGAGGCGGCCGTGGGCCTACGATACTCATATCGCCCAGAAAGATGTTAAACAACTGGGGCAGTTCGTCCAGACTGGTGCGGCGGATAAAGTGGCCCACCTTGGTGATGCGAGGATCGTCCTTGATCTTAAACGCCGGTCCATCCATTTCGTTGAGGGCCGCCAGTTTGGCCAACATTTCGGGGGAATCTGCGTTCATACACATACTGCGAAACTTATAGATGCGAAACCGCTTTTCGTTTTTACCTACCCGGATCTGGGAATAGATGGCAGGACCGCCGTCGCTGCGCACGGCTATCGCCAAGATGAGCAATACCGGGGACAGCACCACGATGGCCATACCCGACAGCACTATGTCAAAAAGGCGCTTAAAAAAATCGTACACCGGTTTTTCTTTGAAACTATCCATACTATTTTCTCCTTGCAACCGTGATTACTCCAAGGTTTCGTCTGGCGTAGACTCGTCGGAGTCCGTCGGCTCGGATGAGGTATCTTCCGTCTGCGAAGTGTTGTCAGAAGGGTCGGTTTCCTCTCCCTCGGAGGGGGTGGATCCTTCCTCTTCTACAGGGTCGCTGTTTCCGGTGGTGGGGCCGTCGGTAGGCACGTCCTCTCCGGTGGGATCGGGCACCGGCTTCTCCGTAGTGGTGGTTGTGCTGCTTCCCGTGGTTGTGACAGTGGTGGTCGTGGTGGTGCCGGTGGGATCGGTTACTTCGTTCTGTGACCCGATGCCGGTGGGATCGGTCACCTCATTCTGGGACTCGGTGCCGGTGGTGGTTGTGGTCATAGGCGTCCGGGATGCGGTGGTGGTGTAGGGCACGTCCACCTCGTAGATATACTTGTGCAGCACTGCGGTGGCCAGCCCCATATCGTACCGCCACACCCAGCCTTGGCCGTCGTTCCAGTTGCCGCCCTTGGCTTTACACTCCGGGGAAGGCATACTGAACTGACTGAAAGCCGGGTTGGAGGTCATCGCCCAGGTGGCGATGCTGAGCATCTCGGTGTTGGTCAGGGTGGTGTGGCACATACTCAT
>JAZRMD010000130.1:0-7164 GCA_045647285.1 Acutalibacteraceae bacterium | reverse complement strand
AATTGTCTTCCTAAGACCGCTTGGCCTCCGACTTCCTCATCCGTCCCGACCCCCAGATCCTGTGGAGCACCGGCCAGCGCCACCCCCTGTGGAACAACGCCCACGCTCGTTACCACCGTTCCCGCACCGGCGGCGGACAGTGGGAGACCTATCGGGCGCTTCCGGCGGAGTGGGAGATCGGGTACGATAGCGTAAAAGCGGGTCTTGCCGGCCTGCGCTTTCGCCTGAAACCCATGGGCTTCAAGCATACCGGTCTCTTTCCGGAACAGGCGGTGAACTGGGACGCTATGGCTACGCTGATTCGTGGAGCCGGCCGTCCCATTCGGGTGTTGAATCTGTTTGGGTATACCGGTGCCGCCACCATGGCCTGTGCCGCGGCGGGCGCTCACGTGACCCATGTGGACGCCTCCAAAGGGATGGTGTCTTGGGGACGGGAAAATGTCACGGCCTCCGGCTTGGGGGAACGCCCCATGCGCTGGTTGGTGGACGATTGCGGCAAATTTGTTCAGCGGGAACAACGCCGCGGTAACACCTACGATGCCATTTTGATGGATCCGCCTTCCTACGGTCGCGGACCGGGTGGCGAGGTGTGGAAACTGGAGGAGCAGATATTCCCTCTGGTGGCGGATTGCGTACGTCTGCTGTCCGATACCCCCTTGTTTTTCCTCATCAATTCCTACACCACCGGGTTGAGCCCCTCGGTGATGCAGTATGTGTTGGGCTCCTTGCTCCCCACGGGTCTGGGCGGCGTACTGGAAGCCGACGAGATCGGTCTGCCGGTGACCGCCACCGGTATGACCCTGCCCTGCGGTGCCACCGCTATGTGGAGGGCGTATTAACATCACATTCAGGAGGTGAATCCCCGTGATCGAAGTCAAGGACGTACATTTTCAATACGAAGCGGACGGGGAACACGACCTGGTCCCCCCGGCCGTTCTCCGGGGCGTTGACCTGAGCATAGAGAGAGGCTCTTTCGTGGCGCTGCTGGGCCACAACGGCTCCGGCAAGTCCACCTTGGCCAAGCATTTTAACGCCATTCTGCTGCCCACCGGCGGCCGGGTGTTGGTGGAGGATATGGACACCGCCGTTGAGGCCAATACCTATCCGGTGCGCCGGTTGGTGGGTATGGTGTTGCAAAACCCGGATAACCAACTGGTATCCACCGTGGTGGAGGAGGACGTGGCCTTCGGACCGGAAAATCTGGGGGTCCCCCCGGAGGAGATTGCCCGGCGTGTGGAGGATGCTCTGCGTACGGTGGATATGCTGGACTACCGCACCCATTCCCCCCACAAGCTGTCCGGCGGCCAAAAACAGCGTATCGCCATTGCCGGCGTCATTGCTATGCATCCCACTTGTTTGGTGCTGGATGAGCCCACGGCTATGTTGGACCCGGCCGGCCGACAGGAGGTGCTGGATACTATCTGCCGTCTTAACCGGGAACAGGGGATGACGGTCATACTGATTACCCACTATATGGAAGAGGCCGCTTTGGCCGACCGCGTGGTGGTGGTGGACGACGGCCTGGTGTTGGCTGACGGCACCCCCCGGCAGGTGTTTGCTGACGGGGACCGTCTTAGACAGGTAGGCCTGGACGTTCCGCAACCCACTGCGTTATGCGCCGCCCTACGGGAAGTAGGGGTGGCTATGCCCACCGATGCGTTGACCGCGGAGGAATGTGCCGCGGCTATACTGGAGCAAATCCGCAAGAAAGGCGTTTGATTATGGCTGTACTGGAAGTACAAAACATCACTTACACGTATGCCGCCGGCTCTCCTTTTGAGATGCAGGCTATTCGCGACGTGTCTTTTTCCACCCGACCGGGGGAATTGCTGGGCATCATTGGACACACCGGTTCCGGCAAGTCCACCTTGGTACAGCACCTCAACGGCCTGTTGCGTCCCACCGAAGGCCGGATACTGCTGGACGGGGAAGATATCTGGGCCCAGCCTAAGCAGATTCGCCGGGTGCGGTTCCGGGTGGGTATGGTGTTCCAATACCCGGAACACCAGTTGTTTGAGGATACCATCTATAAGGATATTGCCTTTGGCCCTCGCAACCAAGGCCTGGACGAGGCGGAGGTAGACCGTCGGGTGCGTCAGGCGGCGCAGTACGTGGGTCTGCCGGATGAGTTGCTCAACAAGTCCCCCTTTGACCTGTCCGGCGGTGAAAAGCGTCGGGCGGCCATTGCTGGGGTGATGGCTATGCAGCCGGATATCCTGGTACTGGATGAGCCCACCGCCGGCCTGGACCCCCGGGGACGGGAGCGTGTACTGTCCTTGATAGAAGATTACCGGCGGCGTAGTGGCGCCACCGTGTTACTGGTATCCCATAGTATGGAAGATATTGCCCGAGTAGCCGACCGGGTGCTGGTGATGGACCACGGCCGGGTGGCTATGCTGGACACGGTGCAAGGGGTATTCTCCCGAGCAGACCGTCTGCAGGAGATGGGTCTGACCGTACCGGCCGTTACCAAGATTATGCTTCTGTTGCGTGAGCAGGGCGTGGACGTGGGCACCGACGTGTACACCGTGGCCCAAGCGGTGGAACGGTTGCGACCTTTGTTGGGAGGTGAGGGCGTATGCTGACGGATATCACCATCGGCCAGTATTTCCCCGGCAACTCCCTGTTGCACCGCCTGGACCCCCGGGCTAAGTTAGGGATGACCCTCTTATATATGGTGGCGGTGTTTCTGCCCCGTAACTGGGTCAGCCTGGGTGCGGCGGCGGTCTTCCTGTTGGTGGCGGTGTTGCTGTCCCGACTGCCGGTGCGCCTTATATGGCGTAGTGTCCGCCCCATTCTGTTTTTGGTATTGTTCACCTCGGTGCTCAATATATTCTACGTAACCGGCGGTGTGACGTTGGTGCATTGGGGCTTTTTGCGCATCACCACCCAAGGTCTTATTACGGCGGCATTCCTGTCGGTGCGCATCATCTGCCTGATTATCGGCAGTTCTCTGCTTACCTACACCACCACCCCCACCGCCTTGACCGACGGCATCGAGTCCTTGTTGCGCCCCCTTAAGGTCATAGGGGTCAACGCCCACGAACTGGCTATGATGATGACCATTGCTCTGCGGTTTATTCCTACCTTGATGGAGGAGACCCACAAGATTATGGCGGCCCAGAAGGCCCGGGGCGCCGATATGGAAAGCGGCAACCTGTTGCAACGGGTCCGGGCGTTGGTGCCGGTGATCATCCCCTTGTTCGTGTCTTCCTTCCGCCGGGCGTACGACCTGGCCATGGCGATGGAATGTCGCTGTTACCGTGGGGGAGAAGGCCGCACCCGGATGAAGCGTCTGCGCACCGCCCCCCGGGATTGGCTGTCCCTGGCGGCTATGGGATTGCTTATTGGCGGGCTGTTGGCGCTCAACCTGCTCGGCTCGGTATTATAATGATTCCAAAGGAGGCGGTACTTATGCGTATACAACTGACCTTGCGGTACGACGGTACCGCCTACCACGGCTGGCAGGTACAACCGGGCGTTCCCACCGTGCAACAAGCCTTGCAGGACGCCATTCAGGCGGTCACCGGGGTGCGTTCCGGGGTCATTGGTTGCAGTCGCACCGACGCCGGAGTCCACGCGGATATGTTCTGCTGTACCTTTGACACCGACAGTCCTCTGCGAGGCAATAAGCTTTGTAGCGCCCTCAACTTTCACCTGCCCCCGGACATAGCGGTGTACCGGGCGCAGGAACGGGCGGCGGATTTCCACCCCCGGTACGGGGCACTGGGCAAGCGGTACGTGTACCGTATCTGGAACGGTCCGCAACGCCACCCGGTATACGCCCGTTACTCTCTGCATCGCAACCGTCCGCTGGACGCTGCGGCGCTGGATCAAGCGGCGGCGGCCTTCGTGGGTACCCACGACTTTGCTGGTTTTTGCGCCGCCGGTAGCGACGTGCAGGGCACCGTGCGTACGGTACGGCGGTGTGGCGTGGAACGGCAGGGGGATATGGTGCTGTTTACGGTGGAAGCCGACGGCTTCCTGTACAATATGGTACGCATTATGGTGGGCACCTTGCTGGATATTGCGGACGGCCGTATCGCCGCCGCCGACCTACCGGCCATATTGGATAGCACCGACCGTACCCGGGCCGGTGCCACAGCCCCGGCACAGGGGTTGTGTTTACAAGAGGTATTTTATGAGGAAGGAGTTGACCTTGCGTGAGTGCCAAAGCCCCCTCGTCCTCCCGTGAGGACAACCGCCGCCGCCACCGTCGGCGGTCCCGACTTCTGATGTTGCGCCGCCTGTTGGTGGTAGGGTTGGTGGCCGTCTTAGCGGTGGTACTGTGGACCAACTGGGACACATTGGCCCCGGATAAGCTGTTTGCCCAACTGCAAGACTCTATGGATGCGGCCGCCGGCACCTTTCCGGTGGATATTTCCGGCGCCCGGGTCACGGCGTTGGAACGGTCACAGAGTTATATCACCACCTTAAGCGATAGTTATCTGACCTACTATAACACCGATGGCGGCGAGATTAACCGCTTTGCCTGTACCTACGGGTCGCCCCTGTTCCGTACCGCCGGCCGGTACGTACTAGTGGCGGAACAGGACGGCAAACGGGTACAGTTGTATACCCGTTCTACTCTGGCCGCCGAGGTCACCGCCAAGGAGCGTATTCTGTCGGTGGCGGTCAACCCCCAAGGCCAGTTTGCCGTGCTGACCCGGGGCACCCAGAGTTATGCGGTGCAGGTGACGGTGTACGACAGCACCGGTGAGCAGATATACGCCCGTAGCCGCACCAAGTTGGCTACCGGCGTGGCCCTGTCCCCGGACGGAAAGCATCTGGCGGTACTCAGCGTGGAAGCCGCCGCCGGCGTTATCAGCAGTCTGGTGGAAATATTCCCCGTGTCCGGCGGTGAAACGGCCGCAACCTTCACCCACACCATAGCCGATACCCTGCTGTATCGGTTGGATTATATGAACAGCCGCTATCTGGCGGCGGTGGGAGAGACCGGCGTGCTGTCGGTGGATACCCGATCGGGCACGTCCACCTCCTACACGGTGGAAAACCACCGGGTATTGGGGAGCGTCATCAACGATAGCGGCGTAGCGTTGGCGGTACGGGATTACGGTGCCTCCGCCGGCGGCACGGTGGTGTTGTTGGACCGTCAGGCGTCCCAGAGGACCACCGTGGACTTTGACGGTGAGTTCCGGCACCTGTCCACCGACGGGGACGATTTTCTGCTGTTGACCGATACCCGGGCACTGGCCATCGCTTTCTCCGGCGCTAAGGGAAGTGCTCTTATAGAAGCGGACGGCCAACGGGCGGCATTGGCAGGAGATACCGCCGTAATTTTAGGACTTAATTCGATTCAAGCGTATGAATTACAGTAACGGAGGGAACGATGATGGCATATATACTGGATGGTATTGTATTGTTGGTGGTAGTTTTTTGCATCTGGAACGGATGGCGCAAAGGGTTTATTAAAGCCTTAAGCCGCCTGCTGGCCTTTGTGGTGGCTTTGCTGGTGGCTATGTGGTTTAGCGGCCCGGTGGCCCAGGCGGTGTACGACGGCGCTGTGGCCCCCCAGGTAGAAGAAACTCTGCTGACCAGTTTTAATGACAACGCTTTGGGCGGCGCCACCGCCAAGGCAGATGCGGCGCTCAGCGAATTGCCGGAATACATCCGCAATCTGCTCAGCAACCAAGGTATTGCGTCCGGTCAGGACGTGCTCAATAAGGTCGGCGCCGCCGACAACGCCGCCCAACTGGCCGAGAAGATCGAAACCACCGTGGTAGCCCCCCTGTTGGTGCCGGTGCTGGAGGTACTGGCATCCTTCGTGCTGTTTTTGGTGGCCAGCGTGGTGGTATCCTTCGCCTTGGGTCTGCTGGATAAGGTGTTTAAGCTTCCCCTTCTCCGGGGAGTCAACCGGACGCTGGGCATTATCCCCGGCATTATCAACGGGGTGCTGTGCGCCCTGATACTGGCTACGGTGGCGCAGGTATGGGCGGCCACCGGTACGGCGGACAGCGTACTTAACCCCACGGTATTGGCGGACACCACCCTGCTTAACTGGTTGGTGAGCGTCAATCCCTTGGGGAATACCCTGCAAAGCCTGTTATCCATCGGATAAACAGAATAAAGGTCTTTTAACACAAAGAAGGTGCTGTTATGCAATTGTTTGACATTCCGTGGAAATGGAGTATACCCAACATCCTGTCCTTGGTGCGTCTGGGATTGGTGCCGGTGTTTTCGGTACTGTATCTGCAGGGCGGTGCTTGGGACTATTGGGCGTTCGGCGTGCTGGCCCTGTCCGGTCTCTCCGACTGTCTGGACGGGTTTATTGCCCGGCGCTTTAACCAGACGACCGAGATGGGTAAGTTGCTGGACCCTCTGGCGGATAAGCTGACCCAGGTAATGGTGGTCATCTGTCTGGCCACCCGGTACACGGTAATCATTCCCTTGGCGGTGCTGTGCTTTGCCAAGGAACTGTGTCAGGGCATCGGCGGTCTTATCCTGCTGCGCCACCGCAACGAGATGCGTGGTGCCAAGTGGTTTGGCAAGCTCTATACCATCGTATTTTATACCATTATGGCCAGTCTGGTGCTGTGGTATGACCCCATGTATGCGTGGCAGCCCTGGTTGCCCACCGCCCTGATAGCGGTGGTTATCGGCATTACGGTGTTTGCGTTCCTTGGATATTTGCGTATCTTCCTGCAACTGGTACGGGCAGATAAGAGCCGGAACGAGAAAGGTGAAACGGTATGATCATTTGCACCCGATGTAAAAAACGCCCGGCGGTGGTGTTTGTCACCCGTGTAGAGGGTGGGGAGAGCGCCAACGAAGGGTATTGTCTGACCTGCGCCAAGGAATTGGGCATTCAGCCGGTCAACGATATGCTGGAGAAGTTCGGCATCACCGACGAAGATATGGAACAGATGAATCAGCAGATGGAAGAGATGATGGCCGCCGGCGAAGCCGGAGATGAAGAGGATGGCTTTTCCCCCGGTGGCGCCCCCGTGTTCCCCTTTTTGCAGAATCTCTTTGGCAACGGTCCCCGTCCTCCCAAGGATGAGCCGATGGAAGGGGAGCCGGTGGACGAGGCTCCGGCGCCGCAGGAAAAGAAGCGCCGTAAGGAGCCGGGCCGTAAGCATATTTCCCAGTATTGCACCGACCTGACCGCCCGGGCCCGGCGAGGCGAGTTGGACCGCACGGTGG
>JAZRMD010000129.1:0-2338 GCA_045647285.1 Acutalibacteraceae bacterium | reverse complement strand
ACTCAGCCCCTTCCTGTGGAAGAAGGTGCGCAAGGGTCTGTCTGCCGGTCGTGTGCAGTCGGCCACCGTCAGCCTGGTGGTGGATAGAGAGAATGAGATCCGTGCCTTCGTCAGCGAAGAGTACTGGACGCTGGATGCCGTTTTATCGGTGACCGAGAAGGGACGCACCTTCCCGGCCAAGTTCTATGGCACCGTCAACAGCAAGATGAAGGTCAAAAATAAGGAGCAGGCCGACGCCATTCTGGATGAGCTCAAAGAAGCCTCTTACGTGGCGTCGTCGGTTAAGATGGGCACCCGTAAAGTATCTCCGGCGCCCCCCTTTACCACCTCTACTATGCAGCAGGAGGCCAATCGGAAACTCAACTTCTCGTCCCGGCGCACCATGAAGGCGGCGCAGGAACTGTACGAAGGCGTTGAGGTGGCCGGCGTGGGTGCCACCGGTCTTATCACCTATATGCGTACCGACTCGTTGCGCATATCTGAGGAGGCCCGTCGGGCCGGATGCGCGTACATCCGTCAGGCGTTTGGCGACCAATATCTGCCTCCCAAGGCCCGGGCGTACCGAAGCAAAAATAATGCGCAGGACGCTCACGAAGCCATTCGTCCGTCGGTGCCGTCCCTGACCCCGGAGCAGGTCAAGAGTTCCTTGACCGCCGACCAGTATAAGCTGTACAAACTTATCTGGGAACGGTTTATGGCCAGCCTGATGGCTGACCAGATACAGAATACCTGCCAGGTGGATATTACTGCCGGCAAGTATCTGTTTAAGGCGTCCGGCTATACCGTGGAGTTTGACGGCCACACGGTGCTGTATGTGGAAGAAAAGGACGAAAAGAGCGACGAAAACAAGCCGTTGCCGGTCATCCGGCAGGGCGACGATCTGTTCTGCCGTAAGATTGGAGGCAATCAGCACTTTACCCAGCCTCCGGCCCGGTACAACGAAGCCACCCTCATTAAGGCCATGGAAGAAAGCGGCATCGGCCGTCCTTCCACCTATGCGGCCACGGTCAGCACCATCCTGTCCCGGGAGTACGTGGAACGGGATGGCAAGGCCATCAAGCCCACCCTGTTGGGTGAGGTGGTGACCGGACTGATGAAGGAACAATTCCCCGAGGTGGTGGATCTGGAATTCACCGCCCATATGGAAGAACAGTTGGACGGCGTGGAGAACGGCAAGGACGACTGGGTGCACGTGTTGGAACAGTTCTATGGCGGTTTTTCCGAAACCTTGGCCAAGGCGGAAAAGGATATGCAAAAGGTCAAGGTCCCGGAGGTGGAAACCGACGAGGTGTGCGAACTGTGCGGCCGTCATATGGTTATCAAGACCGGCCGGTACGGTAAGTTCCTGGCTTGTCCCGGTTATCCGGAGTGTAAGAATACCCGGCGTATCGTGGAAGCCGCCGAGGGCGAATGCCCCAAGTGCGGTGGTCAGTTGGTCAGCAAGAAATCCCGTGGCGGACGCAAGTTCTACGGTTGCGGCAACTATCCCAAGTGCGACTTTGCGACCTGGAACGAGCCCACCAAGGGCACCTGCCCCCAATGCGGCAAGACCTTGTTCCGCAAGAAAGGGAAAAACGGCGGCACCGTCTGTCTGACCGACGGTTGCGGCTACCAAAAATAAGCGAGGAAGGAGAAACCTATGGCAATCACGGTGATTGGTGCCGGTCTGGCCGGCTGTGAAGCGGCCTGGGCGGCGGCGCAACGGGGGGAATCGGTAACCCTGTGGGAGATGAAACCGGAAACCTATACCCCGGCGCACCATCAACCTCTGTTTGCCGAGTTGGTTTGCTCCAATTCCCTTAAGGCCAGCCGGATAGAAAGTGCCGCCGGACTGCTGAAGGAAGAAATGGCACGTTTGGGCAGCCTGACCGTACCGGTGGCACGTTCCTGCGCCGTTCCGGCCGGTGGTGCTCTGGCGGTGGACCGGGAGGTCTTTTCTGCCGAAGTTACCCGTAAAATACGCTCCCATCCGCTGATTACCGTGCGCCAGGGCGAGGTTACCGCCCTACCGACGGACGGCGTGGTGGTGGTGGCTACCGGCCCCTTGACCTCACCGACTTTGGCACAGGAGATTGCCGCTTTATGCGGCGGCGGTCTGAGCTTTTACGATGCGGCGGCCCCCATTGTGACGGCGGACAGTGTGGATATGACCTCTGCTTTCCGGGCATCCCGATACGACCGGGAGGAAAGTGGGGAAGGGGACTATATCAATTGTCCCCTCAACAAGGCGGAGTACGAAGCCTTCCGGGAAGCGTTGGTACAGGCCGAACGAGCGCCGTTACACGACTTTGACACGCCCACGGACATTAAGGTGTACGAGGGTTGTATGCCCATTGAG
>JAZRMD010000128.1:0-15892 GCA_045647285.1 Acutalibacteraceae bacterium | reverse complement strand
TGATATTATATTCGCCATTAAACTGTCCGAAGGACAATATCCCGATGCGAAGCATCCTATCACTGCGAAGCAATATCACTCGCCTTTGGCGAATATAACTGTGGCACCTTCCTTACGGAGGGTGCCACAAGTGGGGTTTTTGTTATGCATTGGCGTGGTTGATGGATAGCGAAAAATCGCATCCCGAAATAGTCACGTCTTTTCTTGTGGATGTTCCCCTGAGGACTTCGACTTAGGATTTTCTTCCAAACGAATTTCCCAATGGATGATGAAGGCTAACAGGGCGCGGATGATGATGACCACACCGAGTATGGCCAATTCTTCCAGGTTATGAATGATAACGGTCTTAATGATCTCGGCACCCATCTTGAATTCCAATGCCAGCGACAGAGCTTTCCCCAAGTCCACCACCACGTGAAAGGGCTGTTTTTTGACCATACATTGTACCAGCCGGAGCAACGCACGGCAAGACCCGATGATAATGATCACGATACCGACCAGTTCCAATATGCCGGCAGAGATCTCCGCCAAGGGATGCAGCAAATTCTTAAACATTGTCACAAATTCTTCCATTGTATGCAACACCGTCCTTATTTTTCGTACTGACTCCAGCCGGAGGAAAACGACTTTTTGCCGTCCTCGGTTACCCACATAGCTTCCGCCCCGTCTATGGTTTCCACCAATGCCAGACCCTCTTGTTGCGGCAGGCAAAACAAGGCGGTAGAAAGGGCGTCGGCCAGGCCGGAATCTTCACACACAACCGACACCGACAGATATCCCTCAGCCGGCATCAACGTATCCGGATGAATGATATGGTGATACGGCTTGCCGTCCACGTAGTAAAATCGCTGGTAAGAGCCGCTGGTCACCAACGACTGTCCCTTAAGCTGCAAATACGCCAGATAATCGCCGCCGTTAGGATTTTCGATCCCGATGGTCCAGGCCGTACCGTCCGCCTTACTACCCACGGTGCGCACGTTGCCCCCTACGTTGAGCACGTACCCCGTCTTGCCCTTGGATTCCAGCCACCGGGCAACACACTCGGTGGCGTATCCCTTGGCAATAGCGCCCACGTCCAGCTTCATCAGGGGGTCCGTCAAGGTAACGGTACTGTTGACGGGGTCTATGACCAGGTCGGTGATGGCGGTATGGGTGGCGGCCTTTTGGAGGCTCTCCATAGGCGGAAGGGAGGCTTGTGTGGGGTCATCTTTACCAATCGTGCGGTAATCGTGCCACAAGGACAACACGCTCCCCATGGCAACATTCATCACGCCGTCGGTCACGCTGTACATATCCTTGGCATACAGGAGCATATCGATGATA
Organism: Acutalibacteraceae bacterium; assembly: GCA_045647285.1. GTDB lineage: Bacteria > Bacillota > Clostridia > Oscillospirales > Acutalibacteraceae > UBA5905. The sequence continues at coordinate 14,569 of JAZRMD010000128.1, read as the reverse complement.
CGCCGGTCTACTGTGACGGTGCGGTGCGCTCCATCCACCAGTTCGTTGACCGTACAGAGGTTTTCCATACCGTCAAACCGCTGGTAGATGGAATACAGCCGATGGTATTCGCCCAACAGGGTCAACAGTTCCTCTGCGGTAGCATCAAACGCTTCCTGACTGTTCTCATAACCGGTAATGGTGATCACCGTATCAAAGTAGTCCATGGAGTAGGCTGTATATTTATTTTTTTGTTGTTGCGGCGCACAAGAGCAAAGAGCGCCGGTCATCCATACGCAGAGAGCGAGGATAAGGCAAACAAACCGTTGCTTCATAAACGTACTCCAGATAACAAAAAGGGGAGATACATCTCCCCTTTTTGTATAACACGGTTGTGTAAAACGATTAGATCTTGGAGGCAGCCTTGACAAAACCGGACACGTAGATGGTGCAACCAGCGGCCTGTACGTCGGCAACAGCCTTGCCGTCAGCGCCCATCAGACCGGCGATCTCGGTAGCCGTCTTGCCAACGCAAGCGGCATCAAAAGCCGCAGCCTGCTCAAACCACTCCTTAGCAGAGCCGCCATAGGCAACCATGCCGTAGTTGGTGCCCTGCTCCTTCTTGGAGAGAACAGCCTTGCTGGTATCAAAGGCAGAAGCGCCCTTGGTATCGAAGGTGAAGGAAACCTCAACGCAATCGCTGGCCGCAGCCACTACCTTGCCGTCCGCATCCACAGCGGCGGCAAACATGGTGGTGGCAACCTTGTTGCTACCCTCTTTGTCCTCGGTAGCATCGGTGCAGGTCTGCTCAGTGGCGGCAGTCACCTTAATGGTGTTGGCAGCCGTAACCTCGGAATCGGCAGCGGCATTGTAAGCCTTCTCGATGGCGCCCACGAACTCGTTGATCATAATGGTGCAACCAGCGGCAACGACCTCGTCATTACCCTTGTTCTCAGCGCCAATCAGCGCCTTGACCTCATCAAGGGTCTTGCCGGCAACCAGAGCCTCAAAAGCATCCGCCTGCTCAAACCACTCCTTAGTGGAACCGCCATAGGCAACCATGTTGTAGTCCTTACCCAACTCGTACTTGGTCTTAAACTCGTCCTTGGCAACAGCCTTGCCGTCAGCGGTGAAGTTGACGGTGTTGCTGGCCGTATCCAGAGCACAGGCAACGATCTTGCCATCAGCGTCTACGGTGACGGCAGCGAAGGTCACATCCACCTTGCCGGAGCCATTCTTGTCAGCGGTGGCATCGGTCACGGTGGGGGCGCTGACGTAAACGCCCATGCCGAACTTCAGGGTCTTCTCGGCACCGCAGCCAGCAAACAGCGCGGTCATCGCCAGGATAACGCACAGGATCAAAGCAATACTCTTTTTCATTATCTTATCCTCCTAATTATACGGCTATTCATCTTTAGCCGATACTTCCATATTACACTACATGTTTTGTGTTGTCAATCCGTTTTTACAATTTCTGGGGGATCCGTTTGATGAGCAACGTTCCGCATAAACCGATCAGGACACCGGCAACGGTGCCGGTGACGATGAGAACCACCAGGTAATACCCCAACTGAGCCGTTTGCAACAGGAACATAGCCATCAGTATCTGGCCCACATTGTGGGTGACACCGCCGGCAACACTCACGCCTACCGTGGACAGGCATTGCAGCCGACGCAGTACGATCATGGTCAATAAGCTCAGGGATCCACCGGCTAAGCTGTACAACAGCGCCATGGTATTGCCAAAAAGCAAGCTGACCAACACGATCCGTAACAGCGATACGATGGCGGCCACACCGGGTCCGCGTCTATACAGCAAAAACACGATGATGATGTTGGGCAACCCCATCTTAATTCCCGGAATAGACGGAATCAAGGGGGGGATGATGGCTTCTACATAAGCCAACACCAACGCCAAAGCGGTGCAAACACCGATAAACGCCACAGTCTTGGATTTGTTTGGCACAAGCATCCTCCTACAATACAACGTCCGGTTCGTCCGCACTGCGGTCTGTGGTGACGGTAACCACCACACGATTCGGCAAACACACGATGCTTTCGCCCTCGCGGTAAACGGGGGTGTGAGCCACGCAAATACCGTCAGGGCAGGTGGCGGTCTCCATGTACGCTACCCCGTCGTGTATGACCAGACGATTGTGATGCTTCCCGTTTTCACCGGTATAAATATCCTCGGTGATATTTTGGGACAACGCATATACCCCATACGGTTTTCCGTCAACAGTCACCGTAACGGTATGGCCCCGGTCACGAAACACAAACAAGTACACCATGCCGATAGCGGCTATCAACAATAAACCGACTATCAAAAGGATGTCGTTGCGTATAGGATGTTTGACGGTGGTTTCTGTTTGTTTCATATTACTCCAACGTGTTCGCACCATCCGGTATATTGGGGAAAAATACGGTCTTAAGACATCCCGTGGGGCACTCCTTCACACACGCACCACAGTTTGTACACTTGGTATAATCAATAACCGCCAAATTATTCGTCACCGTGATGGCACCATTGGGACAGGTCTTTTCACATTTCTTACAGCCGATACAAGCGTTCTTGCATACCTTCCGCGCATCGGCGCCTTTTTGGGTGTTGCTGCACATCACAACCGTTTCGGTGTTTTGTCCCAACATAGAAATAATATGCTTGGGACAGGTGTTGACGCAGATACCGCAACCCAGGCATCGGGAGGTATCCACTCGTGCGATCCCGTCCGCAAGGCAAATGGCGTCGGCCGGACAAGCGGCGGCACAATCGCCAAAGCCCAAACAACCGTAACGGCAGGAATTGGTGCCGCCATACAGCATAGAAGCGGCAGAGCAGGTCTGCACGCCGTCGTATTCGGCGACCTTGAAGGTGGCGTCGCATTGGCCGTTACAAGCCACAAAGGCGACCACGTCCTTAAACGGCTCAACTTCCACGCCCAGAATGGTGCCAATGGCATCGGCGACACTTTGCGCACCCGGTACACAGAGATTGGGCTGTACGCCGCCTTCCGCCAACGCTTCGGCATAATCGTCACAGCCTTTGTAGCCGCAGGCGCCGCAGTTAATGCCGGGCAAACATTCCCGAATCTCTTTTTTCAGCGGATTCTCCTCAACCGCAAAGAAGTGCGAAAATACCAATATTAAAATTCCGACGGTTAAGGCAACCGCAAACATTACAAGAAATGCAATTACTATCTCCATTTGTCAGCACCTCTTATCAAGCAAAAATGTTTTCAACGATACCGCCAAAGCCCATAAAGGCCAACGAGATAAAGGAGGCGGCTATCAAGGTAACAGCCAAACCCTTGAAAGGGGCGGCAACGTGGGTGTCGTCAATGCGCGACCGCAAACCCGAAAACAGCACCATCGCCAACAGGAAGCCGAGACCGCAGCCCAGAGAACTGACCATAGACTCTACAAAACTGTACCCATCAATGATGTTGTTAATGGTAACGCCCAACACCGCACAGTTGGTGGTGATCAGCGGCAAATACACGCCCAAACCCTTATACAAAGCAGGAGAGAACTTCTTAAGTATCAATTCCAGTATCTGCACCAGGGCCGCAATAATCAGGATAAAAGCGATGTTCTGCAAATATTCCAGACCGAGCGTGTTCAGAACAAAGTACTGAATCGGCCAGGTCACCGCCGTGGCAATCAGCATAACCATCGTAACGGCAACGCCCATACCGACCGCTTGGTCGATCTTTTTGGATACGCCCAAGAAGGGACAGATGCCCAAAAAACGGCTGAGAACGTAGTTATCCACCAGGACGGAGGACAGAAGGATGATAATTAACGTCTTAAAGGTATCCATCAGTTCTCAGCTCCTTCCTTTTGACAAGCGTCAGCACCGCAAGTGCCGGCGTGAGGACATCCTGCGCAGGAAAACGAAGTCTTGGCAGGGGCTTTCCCGTGGGTCACCACGTAAATGAGTGCGATCAGCAAGCCGTAGACCAACAGGCCACCGGGAGCTTTGGTCAAAAACTCGATCTTGTAGTTCTCCATAAAGGGAATGGCTATACCGGCAAAGGAAGCGGCGCCAAACACCTCACGGATGGTGGACATAAGCGTCAACGACAGAGTGAAGCCAATACCCATACCCACACCGTCCAGTGCGGAAGCCACAACGGGATGTTTGTTAGCGAACATTTCGGCACGGCCCAGGATGATGCAGTTGACCGTTATCAAGTCCAGATAGACACCAAGTGTCTCGTACAAAGAGGGTAAATACGCCTGGACCAGCATCTTTACGATGGTAACGAAGCCGGCGATGATGACGATGTAACAGGGGATGCGCATGGATTCGGGGATGATCTTGCGCAGCAGAGAAATAAACACGTTGGAGCAAACCAACACCACCAGGGCGGCAATACCCATACCAAACGCACCGCTGACCGTGGTGGTGGTTGCCAACGTGGGACAGGTGCCCAGAATGAGTACCAACACGGGGTTTTCCTTAATGATGCCGTTCAGCAGAACGGAAAGGGATGTTTTTTCTTTCATTATCGGGCACCTCCCTTCAATACTTTCACCGCTTCAAAAGCGCGTTCAATTGCTTGCGTATAACCGTCGGTGGTCATCGTGGCGCCACTGATGGCATCGATCTGCGTATAATCCGCCTCGGTCTTACCCACGAACTGACCGTAAAAACTCTCGTCGGCACAGGCATCGCCCAGTCCGTCGGTTTCCGCTTCAGAAACGGTAAGGCAGTCGATGATCTTGCAATCGGGGGTGACGGATACACGTACCACAATGTATTCATTGGAGGCAGGATGATATTCGTTTCCGCCCTTGATACCGTAACCGGCACCCTTGGTCTCCAGCACATAGTTGCCGCTGGCCGTCTTGCTGGCCGCAACGACGGTCTTTTGCAGGTCCGGATAGGCGGACAGGTCGATTGCCTTAAGGGTAGATGCCTGAATCTTAGCCACCGCATCCGTAAAGAGGGCCCCATTGTCTACCCCTTGGGTAACCACGGTGCCATCGGCCTTTACGCCTACAAACTGCTCGCCTACGACAAACACGTAACCCGTCTGATTCTCAGCCGTGTACACGGCATCAATGCCATCCAACACTTCTGTGCGGAACAACTTTGTAAACGTCTTCTGGCCGTCGGGGAGCGCCGCATCCAGATTATCCGCCAGGATCTCTTCCTCCGTACGGATATCCACTGAGCCGCCGCCTAAAATAACCGCAGCGTTAAGGGCATCCTTAATGGCGTTTTTATACGCCTCGGTGGTTTTGGTTGCACCGGCGATCGTATCCACCGCATCCACACCGGCGGCATCCTTATCCGTAAAGTTTTGGCCGTACGTTTTTTCTTTGCTCAGCGTTTCATTAGAGGACAAACACACGGCGCCGGTCACGACCCCTTGCACGTCCACGCCGCACATAATCACCATATCGGTACCATAACCGGCGGTGACCAACTTGATCACGTGGCCTTGACCGGCGGTTTCCTTATGGACCTCGGTGACGGTAGCCGGCAGGGTGAGTGCGGTGATATCCATCGCTTCAAAGCCCATACCGTTGGGCATCACTTCCATCAGGGCTTTATTGGCGGAAGCCTTTTGGTTCTGCTGAATAATGGGAGCCGTGATAAAGTTGGTGGTGGCCAACAGCAAGGTGATCACGGTGCAAATGCAAACAAACACAGCCAGATTTTTGATATATTTTTTCATATTCAGCGCCCTCCTGCCGCAAACACCTTGCGTCTGGTCCAACGGCTTATGTAAGGTGTCAGAATGTTCATAAACAAGATGGCAAAGGAAACGCCTTCGGGATAGGTACCGAAATACCGGATAAGGCAGGTGAGCAAGCCGGCACCCAGGCCGAACAGCACCTTACCCCACGTAGAGGACGGCGAGGTGGTGTAATCGGTTGCCATAAAGAATGCACCGATGAACACACCGCCCGTCATCACCAGCGACAACGCCTCCATCGCGTCGAAGCCTTCCATCAACAGGGAGAACACAAACACCGTGCCGATAAACACCACGGGGATATGCCAACTGATGACACGACGCACCAGGAGATAGGCGCCACCCAACAGCAACGCTGCGGTGCAGGTCTCGCCAATAGCACCACCGTGATTACCGATGAACAGGTCCAGCAGGGACGGCAGGGTTTCCGCTTGCAGAGGAGTGGCGGTCGCCACCGAATCCACCGGGAAAGAGGGGGCCGCCACCGAAGTAAACGCCACCAGCATAAACACACGTGCCGCAATAGCCGGGTTGACCAAGTTGTGACCAATACCGCCAAACAGACATTTGACGATCACAATGGCGTACAGGGAGCCCACCGCACATTGCCACAGGGGAATGTCCACCGACAGGTTGAGCGCCAACAGTAGACCTGTAACGGCGGCGGACAGATCGCCTATGGTCTGTTCTTTTTTGATAATGAGGTTAAACAGCGCTTCAAACCCTACCGAACACGCCACACAGACGGCAACCACCAACAAGGCACGCCAACCAAATATGACGGTACCGGCTACCGCAGCCGGCAACAGAGAAATCAGCACGTCACCCATAATACCGGTGGTGGATCGACCACTGTGGATATGGGGAGAGACCGTTACTTTGGTTAAGGAACTCATGATTTGTCGCCCTCCTTCTTGGCTTGTTCGTTCAGGAATTGTTTGGCTAACTTATTAAGCTGCACCAAAGGGCGATTGGCCGGACATACAAAACTGCAGCAACCACATTCCATACAGGAACGCACGGACAGAGCCGACAGCCCCTCTGCGTCCTTTTTGGCGTACGCTTCGGCAATACTGCCCGGCGCCAGTCCAAAGGGACAGGTGTTTTCACACGCACCGCAACGGATGCACGCCGTGGTCTTGGGAAGCCTCGCTTCCTTCTCGGTCAAAGCGAGAACAGCGTTGGTGTTCTTAATGACCGATGCGTCGGCATTGGGCACCGTAATGCCCATCATCGGGCCGCCGTAGATGAGCTTGGCCGGTTGGCCAACCAAGCCGCCGCAACAAGCAAACAACTCGTTAAGAGAAGCGCCGATGGGGGCCATCACGTTTTGCGGTTGTTTGACGGCACCGCCGTCCACCGTCACACACTTTTCCACCAGCGGCATACCGGTACGCAGATAATTACCGATGGTGGCCACGGTGGTGCAATTGAGCACGATGCAACCCACGTCGATGGGCAACTTGTTGACTGCGATCTTACGGCCCGTAGTGTGATAGACCAGCACCTTTTCGCCGCCTTGCGGATAAACAGGAGGCAGAGTCTGCACCTTTACGGAAAAGCCCTCCAGTGACGCCGCCATACGTTTCATGGCTTGGGCCGCTTTTTTGTTGTTGCTTTCCACGCCGATGATGACGTTCTGAACACCGAGATACCGGTTGAGCGCTTGCAGGGCAAACGCCATATCGTCGGCACGGGTCAGCATAGTCACCGTATCGCTGGTTACATAAGGCTCACATTCGGCACCGTTAATCACCACATAGTCAATGCGCTCAGGGTCCACGTTCAACTTTACGTGGGTGGGAAATCCGGCGCCGCCGAGACCCACGATGCCGGCTGCCTTGACAGCGTCTACCAATCCCTGACGATCGTTCACAGTCGGGGGGACGACGGATTCATCCACCGTCATTTCTCCGTCAGACTCGATCACCACCGCAGTGGTGGTGTTTCCGTTGTACAGCAGATACTCGGTCAGTTTGACCACCTTACCCGATACGCTGGAATGCACGTCGGCGGAAATATACCCGTCCGCCGTGCCGATCTTGGTGCCGACCTTAACCAGGTCCCCCACGCTGACGGTGGGGATCGCCGGCTTGCCGATATGCATAGACATCGGAATGGTTACCGTTTGGGGAACGGCCATACGCATAACGTCGCCGTTCTTTGTACCTTTTCGATGAGGCACCTTGATTCCCAAAAGATGAGAAGCCATAATTACACAAACCTTTCTTCAAATATTGACTGTAGACACACAGAACGCATTACTCTACAATAAATTCATACATATAATAATATTAAGATAAATAGGAGCTATTGTCAAGCGTGTTTCGACAATGGAAAGGAATTCATAGGCGAAAATTGTCCTAATAAAGCCGCAGGGGGAAAATACCGTCAGAAAAGCGACCCCGTTCTTGTCGAGCGCTCTGCACAATCAGTTGCTGCAGCGTTACGCTGCCATCTCCCAAAGCGCAACCCACCCATAAAGATGAAAATATAACACCGTCCAAAAACGCACAGACCGTAATGCCTGTTGTCAATAGAAAAATACTGTGGTATACTATCTTTATGAATACGTTGCAGAGGTGAATACATATGCTCTACACCCCCAAAACCAAACAAGCGTTACAACTTTGCTTTGACGCTCACAAGGATCAGAAGGACAAAAGCGATCTGCCCTACGTGTTCCATCCGTTCCACCTAGCGGAGCAGATGGAAACGGAAGATGCGGTCATCGTCGCCCTGCTCCACGACGTGGTGGAGGATACGGCGTACACCCTGGACGACCTGGCCAAGATGGGGTTTGGCCAGGCGGTAATCGAGGCTATTGCCTTGCTGACCCACGACCATGACACAGACTATATGCAGTACATACGTACCATTAAGCAAAATCCTCTGGCCAAAGCGGTCAAACTAGCAGACCTGACCCACAACTCCGACCTATCCAGACTGGATACGGTGGACGACAAGGCGCTAGAGCGCAGAGAAAAATACCGCACGGCATTGGCCTTACTACAAGAGTAAAAAGATCCCCGGCTGACGGCACAGACCGTCAGCCGGGGTCGTTCTTTAATCGGTAACAACGCCTTTTTGCAACAAAATGTTGGCATATAGCGCACCTTCGCCGGTGGCGACGATGGCGTAAGCATTCCGGGCTTCTTCATAGAACTTGAGCCGTTCGATATGCCCGATAGCCGCCGCACCTCGCTCATCACAATCGCCTACAATAGCGGCGTATTGATCCCAGATAGGCGTTTCCACCGGGTCGCCGGGTATCACCTGCATGAGTTGAACCGGCTGTTCTACATATGTGTCTAAGGGAAACAGCTGCAAAATGGCTTCCAACACATCGCAGGCACCGTGACCGTCCATCCGGATAATGTGGGCGTCCTTGCCAATGCTCTCAGCAGGGAAATTACCGTCGGCAATCACCAGGCGGTCACCGTGGCCCATCTCGCACAACACCCGAAGAAGTTCCGGAGATAATATCTTGGGAATTCCTTTCAGCACAGCACTCACTCCTTATAGGTTCTTTCAGCAAAATCTATGATGGGAGTCAGGTCCTCCAACCCGTGAGGATGGTGACCGCAACCGGGTTTGATGATGACCGTAATATCGCCGTCCGCTTCCCGGTACTTCTGTTCCAAATGGGCACCGTTTTCGTGGTAGGGCACCACCGTATCGCTGTCCCCTGCCACCAGCATAACCGGCAGGTGATGTTGCAACAGTGCGGGCACCTTATCAATGGGGTGATTGCGGTAATTGAGCAGTTGGGACACGGTCAGACCGATATTGGCGTAAAACTCGTCAAAAAAGCCTTCATCCGCATCACCCAAGGCGCAGGGACAACTGAGCAGATTGAGCACCGGAGCATCCAGATACAGCGCCGCCACCCGCTGAGGATACCGGGCAGCAAAGTACACCGCCTGCATACCGCCGCAACTCATACCCACAGGCAGACACCTCTCAGCCAGGCCGTATTGCTGTACCAAATAGGCGGCAAACCGGTCCTTGCGGTGGTCGTCCTCCTCGGTGTGCCACCGGGTATCGTTGGTCACGTAGGCCAGATGAAATCCTCGCTCCAGCATAGCCAATTCAAATTCCGGAAACGCGTCAAAATACTCCGTCTTGAGTAACCAACGCCCGGATGCATCCGGCTGATGCGGCAGTACGACATACGCCTGTTTTCCTTCAAAAGTAAAGCCGTGGCGCTCGTAACCGCGCCACATATCCGTGATGTGCATAATATCGCCTCCAAAAATTTATATTAGCAAACCCATGAGGGTCTACAAACAATATCGGGGGGAATCCGGATAATATTCCCCCATTACCCTTACTTGTGGGTCCAAGTAGAGGGAATCAGAGCAAACAATAGTGGGTATATCTCCAACCGACCAAACAGCATTGCCAATGACAGCACCACCTTGGACACGCCGGAATAGGCTGCAAAGTTCCCGGCAGGACCGACCATTCCAAAGCCGGGACCAACGTTGTTGAGGCAGGTAACGGAAGCGGATAGGTTGGTCACCATATCAAAAGGCTCTGCGCTCAATATGAGAAAGGTTGCCGCTAAGATAATAAAATACAACGCTAAATACACGCCTACGCCGTTGACCGTGCTGTCGTCCACCCGCCTACCTTCCAGCTTCACCACCCCTACCGAGCGATGGTGCAGATGGCGTTGTAGGTCCCGGCGAATGGATTGGAACAACAACATCAGCCGGGACACCTTAAGGCCACCGCCAGTTGACCCGGCGCAAGCGCCGATAAAGGTGAGCAGAAACAGCACCGCTTGGGACAGACCCGGCCACAGCGTGCCGTAATCGGTGGTGGCGTATCCGGTGGTGGTGATAATGGAGGACACCTGAAAGAAGGCGGTGCGGATGGCTTCCTCCGCCGTTTCATACAACGACCATATGTTGGCGGTAATGATACCACAGGCCACCAACACAATACCAAGATAGCACCACAGTTCCCGGCTTCTGAACGCCGTGCGTATCTGGCGTACCAAGATAAGATAGTATAGATTAAAGTTGATGCCAAACAGCAGCATAAACACCGCTATCACCCACTGGATATACGGGCTATACCCGGCAACGCTGTCCGCCCGGATACCAAAACCGCCCGTACCGGCAGTACCAAACGCATGTATCAGGCTATCGTACACCGGCATACCGCCGCAGAGCAGGAGTATCACCTGCAGCGCAGTCATACCGATATAGATGAGGTACAGCACCTTGGCGGTGTCCCGAACACGGGGCACCAACTTACCCACAATGGGGCCGGGCATCTCTGCCCGAAGGATGTGCATAGATCGGCCACTCTTGGACGGTACGATAGCCATAATCAGCACCAACACACCCATACCGCCCACCCAATGGGTCAGGCTACGCCAGAACAGCAGACCCTTACCCAGGCTCTCCACATCCGTCAGGATGGACGAGCCGGTGGTGGTAAAGCCGCTAACCGTCTCAAAGAAGGCGTCTACGTACGAGGGAATGCCGCCGCTGATGGTGAAAGGCAAAGCGCCCACCGCCGACATCAGCAACCACGCCAACGCCACAATAACGAAGCCTTCCTTGGCAAAAATCACCGGATTGCCCGGCCGACTGATAAGGGTCAGCAGAGTGCCGCCCACCAAGGCCACCACCGCAGTAATACCAAAGGCCAGCAAGTGACTGTATTCCCCGTAGATAAGGCATACCAGCAAGGGTAACAGCAGCAACACCGCTTCCAGACGCACGATCTGGCCCAGCATATAGAAAACCATTCTGCGATTCATACCGTTACTCCGTCCCTCACTTCAAAATATCTGCCAGATCCTGCAGACGATGGCCGGCCGACATCACCACTACCCGATCACCGGGAAGAATCACGTCGTCACCGGTGGGGATTATGGGTGACCGGTTGCGCAGAATACCGGCAATGAGGATGTTGGGCTTAAATTGCAGTTCCTTAAGAGGACGGCGCACCAATCGGGCGTCGTCTTTTACGTTAAACTCCACCGCTTCCGCCTGGTCATCCATCAACGTGTACAGCGTTTCAATATTACTGCCCATAGAGTTCTGCAACGCCCGGGCGTATCGCACCAGCACGTCGGCTATCATATCCCGGGGGGATACCACGCTCTCCAGCCCCAGACGCTCTGCCAGAGCGCCCAGTTCTTCCCGGTTGACCTTAGAAATGACCTTGGGCACGTTGTGGGATGAGGCAAAGAAGGACAACAGAATGTTCTCCTCGTCCATGCCGGTCAGCGCCACAAAGGCGTCCATATCGCCCAAGCCTTCTTCTACCAACAGCTCCTGTCGGGCGCCGTCGCCATTGATAATCACCGCACCGGGCAACCCATCGCACAGCTCCTCGCACAGCGTCCGGTCGGACTCTATAATCTTCACTTCACTACCGGAAGCCAACAGACGCTTGGCCAAATAGTAGGCCGTACGGCTGCCGCCCAATATCATCACGTTGCGTGCCTGCTTGGATGCCAGACCCAAAGCCTTCATCAGCTTGTGAATCTCCGCTGAGGACGCAGTCACACCGATACGGTCACCACCCTGCAGGATAAAATTACCGTCCGGGATGTATACCTTATCCCCCCGTTGCACCAAACAGACCAGGAACATGGCCTTGTACTTGCCACGCAGAGCGCTCAGGGACATACCGGCAAAGGGAGAGTCCGCCTTAAGCCGCATCTCCACCATCTCAAAATTCCGTCGAGAGAAGGTTTCCACCTTCATAGCAGAAGGAAGTTTGAGCAGGTGGTACAGTTCGTCCGCCGCCAAACGCTCCGGATTAATAGCCATAGACAGACCCAACTGCTGCTTAAAAAACACCAAACTGTCGTCGTTATACTCCGGCTTACGGATACGGGCGATGGTCTGTTGTGCGCCCATCCGCCGCCCGATGAAGCAACTGAGCATATTCTGCTCATCCGAGCCGGTGACCGCCACCAGCAGGTCCGCCTTGGTCACGCCGGCCTCTGCCAACGCTTCGCAATCCACGCCATTGCCGCACACACCCATCACATCGTGGATGTTGGTGACCTCCTCCAACAGTCGGGGATCCGTTTCCACGGCGGTCACGTCGTGCCCTTCCGCAACCAGACTCTTAATAATGGTGATGCCTATCTTACCGCAACCCACCACAATAATCTTCATAGAAAAACCTCCATCGCAAGGCGTTAACGATATCATTGTACCACAGGCCATCTGTATTTGCAACTGTATTCCGCAAGACTAAAAAGAAGGATGTTCCGGGAACATCCTTCTTTTTACTCTTTATTCGGTTTTGTTGGAGGTATCCGACGGGATCGGGGTGACCACCTCTCCCCCTCCGATGGCATAGCCGGTGAGCAACAGGCATAGGGTGGTGGGTTGGTGTTTCAGCATCAACGCACCCTCTTATTTCGCCATTTCCTCCATTACCGCATCGGCGTACTCGGTACAGGTATTGCCGCCGGGCTCGCCGGTCATATGAAGGCGGTCACTACACACGGCCAACGCCTGCTCCAGACGCTCGGCCAGGGGTGCTCGGGCAATATGCCGCAGCAACATGGCTACGGCTTTGAGAATACTGGCCGGGTTGGCGTAATCCTGCCACCCCTGTTCGATCATCCGGGGGGCAGAGCCGTGAATGGCCTCAAACATCGCATAGCGATCGCCCACGTTGGCGCTACCGGCGGTACCCACGCCGCCCTGGATCTGGGCCGCCTCGTCGGTGATGATATCACCGTACAGGTTGGGCAGCACAAACACCTGGAACTTACTGCGGATAGCCTCGTTGACCAGATTGGCGGTCATAATGTCAATATACCAGTCTTCGGCGGTGATGCCGGGGTATTCGGCGGCGATCTCGTGGCAGATAGCCGAAAACTTGCCGTCGGTCTTCTTCATAATGTTGGCCTTGGTGACGATGGCCACGTTATCCTTGCCGTTGTTCTTGGCGTACTCAAAGGCCGCCCGGGCAATCCGCCGGGTACCGGCTTCGGTGGTGACCTTAAAGTCCATAGCCAGTTTTCCCGGCAGTTCCACGCCCCGGCTGCCCAGCACGTATTCGCCCTCGCTGTTTTCCCGATAAAATACCCAGTCGATGCCCAATTCCGGCACGTTCACCGGACGCACGTTGGCGTACAGGTCCAGCTCCCGGCGCATAGCCACGTTGGCACTTTCCAGATTACCGCCGTGGGGGGTGGTGGTGGGGCCTTTGAGAATCACGTCACAGGCTTTGAGCTCTGCCAGAGTATCCTCCGGGATAGCCACGCCCAACTGCTGACGGCGTTCCAGCGTCAGACCGTCAATGGTGCGGATCTCCACCCGTCCGGCGGCAATCTCGTCCTGCAGCAGAAACTCCAGTACCCGGCGTGCTTCTTTGGAAATAATGGGGCCGATACCGTCGCCGCCGCACACACCGATAACGATCTTATCCATAGCGGCATAGTCCTTGGCCTGCTGACCGGCTTCCATCCGGTCCTGACGGGCCAACTGTTCGGTAATCAGTTGGCGGAATTGTTCTACCGCCGCATCAATATACTGTTGCATGGCTTATTCCCCCATCTCTTTGGTGTAGGCCAACAGACCGCCGGCCTTGAGGATATCCTTCTGCCGTTGGGTAAAGTCCGCCACCAGCATCACCGTACGGCCGGTGGTCTTGTCGGTCATCGTGATACGGCCGCTGTCCATACCGGCGTACACGCCGGTCAGCACCAGGTAATCCCCTTGAGCCACTGCATCATAGTCCTCGGGGTTAGCAAAGGTCAGGGGCATAATACCGGCGTTAATCAGGTTGGCGGCGTGAATACGGGCAAAGGACTTGGCCACCACGGCCCGGACACCCAGGTACAACGGCACCAGCGCCGCATGTTCACGGGAAGAGCCTTGACCGTAGTT
>JAZRMD010000127.1:0-4412 GCA_045647285.1 Acutalibacteraceae bacterium | reverse complement strand
AGCAGAAAGGGGAGTACGCACACCGTCAAGGCGGTGACGATGGTACAGCCGGACTGCCACATATACCACCCGGCCCCCACAATGTACAATACCAGCGTTCCGGCAATCATAGCCAGAGGAACACGCCATCCCTTGGCTTTTCCCCCAAGGATGCCGCCGGACACGGCGGCGCACAGCACGTACCCGATGAGAAATCCGCCGGTGGGGCCGGTCAGCATCCCCATACCGCCGGTATATCCGGCAAACACCGGCACACCCAGGGCGCCCAACAGGATGTACACCGCCACGGTCAGGGTGGCGTACCGGCTATCTTGCATACCGGCGGCCAGATACACCCCCAACGTGGCGGCGGATAGGGGTATGACCCCCATAGGCACCGTTATGGGCGCCAACACGCATAGTAGCGCCGCCAATAGGGCGGCGGTTACCAACTTGGATAGTTTCATAATTGCAGACTGACCTCCCCGGAAAAGAGTTCGCTTATTTCTCCGTCAGCGGTTTCCACCAACAGATGTCCTTGTTCGTTCATATCCACCGCCCGGGCGGTAAAGGTTTCATTCCCACGCAGGACGGTGACGGTACGCCCCAATACCACCGATCGCCGCCGGCTTTCTTCCAGTACCTGATGCCGGTCGTTACGGGTGTATAGGTTT
Organism: Acutalibacteraceae bacterium; assembly: GCA_045647285.1. GTDB lineage: Bacteria > Bacillota > Clostridia > Oscillospirales > Acutalibacteraceae > UBA5905. The sequence goes on along the minus strand of JAZRMD010000127.1, from coordinate 3,759 downwards.
TCCCACTCGCCCAGCAGGGTGGCTATGAGCCGGTCCCGGTCCACTGGATACCCCTCTTCGGCCAGGGAGGTGGCGATGGAGCGTACCTCTTGCGGCGTCCTATCCAGATTGATGCCGATACCCACCACTGCGTAGGTCAGCCGCCCCTGGGCGTCCGCCGTCCCCTCGGTGAGGATACCGCCTAATTTCTTGCCCTTAAGATACAGGTCGTTGACCCACTTGATACCCACCGGCGCCGGGCATAGACGCTGTATAGCCCGGGCGGCGGCCACCGCCATCATGGTGGTGATATGCCCCGGGTCCATGTCCGGACCGGGGCGCAACAGCAGGGACAGATACACGCCCCCCTCGGGGGATAGGAAGGTCCGTCCTCGTCGTCCCCGTCCGGCGGTCTGGCTGTGGGCCACCACCACCGCCCCCTCCGGTACCCCTTGCTGGGCCAGTTGGCGGCAGGTGTCGTTGGTGGAGGGGGTCACCTGTTCACACACCAGAGGGTGACCGAACACGGCGGTTTTAAGATGCCGCCGGATATCCGCTTCATTCATCACGCCCACCCCTATTTTGCCACGTTATTGATGGGATTGCCGTCCAGAAATGCCCGGATATTCTCCTCCACAATGCCCACCAGACGCAGACGGGTATCCACCGCCGCCCAGGCAATGTGGGGGGTGATGATGCACCGGGGCGCCCCGAACAGGGGACAGGCCGGGTCCATGGGCTCCTGTCGCAGTACGTCCACCGCCGCGCCCCCCAGATGACCGCTGTCCAAGGCCCGGCGCAAGGCGTTTTCGTCCACCAGACCGCCTCGGGCGGTGTTGATAAACAAGGCTCCCGGTTTCATGGTCGCAAAGGCGGTTTCATCCATCATATCGGCGGAATCTTCGTTAAGCGGACAGTGCAGGGATAGCACGTCCGCCCGTTGCAACAGTTCGGGTAAGGACACCTGCTCCACCCCCGGCTCCTGTAAGGACCGCCGGGCGTATACCAGTATCTGCATACCAAAGGCCCGGGCAATATCTGCCACCCGGCGTCCAATGGAGCCGTACCCGACGATACCCAGCGTCTTGCCGTGCACCTCTGCCAAGGGGATGGGGGAGTAGCAGAAAGTTTCACTCCGGGTCCAGTCCCCGGCAGCCACCGTCCGGTGGTAGTCGGCAACCCGGTTGTAGTGTTCCAGCATCAGGGCGATGGTGTGTTGTGCCACCGCCTCGGTGGAATACCCCGGCACGTTGCACACCACGATACCCCGGCGCCGGGCGGCCTGTATATCCACGTTGTTGTACCCGGTGGCAAACAGACCGATATATTTCAGCCGGGGGGCGGCGTCCATTTCCGCTTCCCCCAGATGCACCTTGTTGATGAGCACCAACTCCGCATCCCGGATACGGTCGGGCACCTCCTCCTGGGCAGACATATAGTAGGTGGTCACCTGTCCGTACCGGGACAGAAAGTTAAGCTTAACGTCCTCATCCGCCACGGTGGCGGTATCCAATACCACAATGTTCATACAGCATTCCTCTTTATTAGTAGTTTCTATTTCCATCATACCAAAACCCACGTTGTTTTGCAACCGTCCGTAAAGAGATTTGTATTTTTTGCATTGTTTATATACTTTTCATCATTTTTTCTGTGTGGTATGATACAATAGAATGGTAAAGGAGTGAACGTGTTATGAAACTGTACTTTTACGGAGCCGCCCACGAGGTCACCGGGTCCTGTACCTTGTTGGATACGGGCAGCCACCGGATCCTCATTGACTGCGGTATGGAGCAGGGGACGGATATGTACGAGAACGCCGACCTGCCGGTCTCCCCGGCAGAGATCGACTGCGTTCTGCTCACCCACGCCCACATAGACCACTCCGGCCGGTTGCCCCTGCTGGTCAAGCAAGGCTTTACCGGCCCCATTTATACCACCGCCGCCACGGCGGCGCTGTGCCGCATTATGCTGTTGGACTCCGCCCATATTCAGGAGTTTGAGGCGGAATGGCGCTCCCGTAAGGCCAAGCGCAACGGCGACGAGCCATACGAGCCCTTGTATACCGCCGCCGACGCTATGGCTACCATAGACCTGTTGCGCCCCTGTCAGTACGGGCAGAGTTACGACCTGCCTCAGGGGATGCGTCTGTATTTTACCGATGCCGGCCACCTGCTGGGGTCGTCCAGCATCTCCCTGACGGTCCCCACCGCCGAGGGGGACCGCACCCTGCTGTTTTCCGGCGACCTGGGCAACGTGCGCCGTCCCCTTATCCGGGACCCCCAGACGCCCCCGGCGGCCGATTACGTGGTCATCGAGTCCACCTACGGCGACCGCACCCACGGAGAACGTCCCGATTATATCGGGCATCTGTCCCGGGTCATTCAGCGTACGCTGGATAAGGGCGGCAACGTGGTGGTGCCCTGCTTTGCCATCGGCCGCACACAGGAACTGCTGTATCTGTTGCGGCAGATCAAGGAAGAAGGTCTGGTCACCGGTCACGGGGATTTCCCTGTGTGGGTGGACAGTCCCTTGGCGGTGGAAGCCACCAATATTTACAGCGACGACGCCGTCCTGCGTCCTTTCTACGATGAGGAAACACTGGAGCTACTGGGCCGGGGCATCAACCCCATCCGCTTTTCCGGTTTGCACGTGTCGGTCACCAGCGACGAAAGCCGGCAGATCAACTACGACAAGACCCCCAAGGTCATCCTGTCTGCCTCCGGTATGTGCGAGGCCGGACGCATCCGCCATCATCTCAAGCACAATCTGTGGCGGCCGGAATGTACGGTGCTGTTTGTGGGCTACCAGTCGGAGGGCACCCTTGGCCGCAAGGTGGTGGAAGGTGCCCCGGTGGTGAAGTTGTTTGGCGAAGAGATTCAGGTCCGTGCCACCATAGAAACGCTGGAGGGCATCAGCGGTCACGCCGACCGGGAGATGATGCTGCGGTGGTTGGACTCCCTGCCGCAAAAACCACGCCGGGTGTTCGTTAATCACGGTGCGGATACGGTGTGTGACGCCTTTGCCGCTACCATTACCCAGCAGTTGTCCATCCCCACCACCGCCCCCTATAACGGCGGCGGTTACGACCTGCTGGCCGATACCTGCATAGCCGAGGGCAACCGTGCCCGGCTTACCGCCGACCGTCCCCGATCCGCCGGCTCCCGTCACGCCGACAGCGTGTTTAACCGTCTATTGGCCGCCGGCCGCCGTCTGCTCACCGTTATCGAGCACAATCGGGGCGGCACCAACAAGGATCTCGCCCGTTTTGCCGACCAGATACAGTCCCTGGCGGATAAATGGGACCGATGAGGTGAGGGTATGCATGTAACCGTAGAAGCGATTAACCGGGAACTGGCCCGGGACACCCGTGGGTGTATCCGTGCCGCCGACGAGAGATACAACGCCCGGTTGCAGGAGGTGGCGGCGGATATCGCCCGGCACCATCGTCAGCGCCCGTTGGTGCTGTTGTCCGGTCCGTCCGGGTCGGGTAAGACCACCACCGCCCGGATTTTAGAGGGCAAACTCCGTCAGCAAGGGGTGGGCACCCATACGGTGTCTATGGATGAGTTCTTTTACCCCCTGGATGCGGAAAAGAAGGCCCTGATGGACCGGGGAGAACTGGACCTGGAATCCCCCGACCGGGTGGACGCCCCGTTATTGGGTGCCACCTTACGGGATATTCTGGACGGCAAACCCACCGAACTGCCCCACTTTGACTTTGCCACCCATCGGCGTACCCCATCCGGCCGTGTACTGACCCGAGGGGAGGATGACGTGGTG
>JAZRMD010000126.1:0-13004 GCA_045647285.1 Acutalibacteraceae bacterium | reverse complement strand
ACGGGACGCACCCACCAGATTCGCGTTCATATGGCCTATCAAGGACATCCGGTAGCCGGTGATACTGTATATGGTGCCCAAAAGCAGACGGGCATCTGTGCCGGTCTGCAAGGTCAATGCTTGCACGCTCGTTGCGTTGGGTTTACTCACCCCATAACCGGTCAGGAACTGTATTTTGAGAGTCCGTTACCTGCGTACTTTACGGATTTTCTTAACAAATTGAATCGTGAATATGGAGTAAGAGCTTCTCTTTGAGAGGCTCTTACTTTTTTGTATATACATCTTGTAATTTGACACAACATATGGTAGAATAATAAAGAATGTAAGGAGAATTTGCGCTTTATGGTGTGATTACGTAGATTTGAGGAATCTGTATGAGTATGAGTGATAGAGAAAACAATCAGGACCTTATTGCTGGGCGTAATGCGGTGATGGAGGCGCTTAGATCCGGTCGTTCGTTGGATAGCGTGTTGGTTGCGCGTGGCGAACGGCAGGGGAGCATCGGTGCTATCGTGGCGCGGTGTCGTGAGAATGGTATTCCCGTCAAAGAGACCGACAGCCGTAAGCTGGACGCTATGGCTACCAACCATCAAGGCGTGATCGCTATAGCTGCCTGTAAGGAGTTTGCCTCGGTAGACGACTTATTTGACCTGGCAGAACAGCGTGGTGAGTCGCCGTTTATTATTGTCTGCGATGAGTTGGAGGACCCACACAATCTGGGCGCCATTTTGCGTACGGCTGAGGCATCCGGTGCCCATGGGGTAATCGTACCCCGACGGCGGTCTGTAGGTCTTACCAGCACCGTCTATAAGGCATCTGCCGGTGCTGTAGAGTACGTACCCGTCGCAAGAGTCGCTAATATCAACGACACCCTCACACAGCTTAAAAAGCGTGGTGTATGGGTATACGGTCTGGATATGGACGGGGAGGATTGGTGTTCCATCGACCTGACTGGTCCGGTGGCCCTGGTGGTTGGATCCGAGGGGCGTGGGGTGAGCCGCCTGGTCAAGGAGAATTGCGATTTTGTTCTTTCGCTTCCTATGTGTGGTCACATCAATTCGCTTAACGCCTCGGTGGCTTGCGGCATTGTTCTATATGAAGCCGCAAGACAGCGCAAAGGTATACTCGCTAAAAACGGAAAATAATTGGTAAGGGAAGACGTTAATATGCATGACGAAACTTCTAAAAAAAGCATAGACCTGGACGCGCTGGTGGATACCTTGGTCAAGGAGAAGAAAAAGCGCACCGAGCCAGCGTCCAACCCACCGGAAGAGCCGCAAATGATTGCGCCGAATACGGATGTCTTGACCACCTCGGACCCGGATACTGAACTGCCCGTTGAGGATGTGTATGCGGAGAGAGAAAGCGCTGGGGAGTATCCTATGCCACTCATCACAACGACGGATGAATACGATGATGAATACAGTAGAAAGTCGTTTCGTCTGTTTGGACGGAGCAAGAAGCGCAGATCACCTCGCCATTATGAAGCGGTGTACGAGGATGAGTGGGCGGATTGGAATCTGACGCCCATCGGTAACGGAAGACCTGAACCTGTTGAGCCGGAACAGGTGTATAGCGACGAGGAGCCGGAACAATCTGCTCAGCCTGTTGAAGAGACGGTCATTGACGCAGTAACTGAAACAACCCAACAGATGGAAGAACAACCGGAAGAGCCTGCGGTTGTAGACGAGTTTCCTTCTATTGCCCCGGTAGCCGAAACCATAACGCTGACGATACCTAAGGTTAATACTGGCGATGATTCGCCCACTAAGGTCATACCAACGGCACAGACTCCTGATGAAGCAGCGCCTCAAACGGCCTCCGTTGAAAACTCAGCGAAGGATGAGCAGTTGCCGGACCAACTTTCTATCGAAGAAATGGTACGTGTGGAGGACATGGATAACGCCGAGAAGACGGATGAAGATATTTCGGCGGCCGAGCGCTTCCAACAGTCCCGTATGGAAAAGATAAGAGACTTCACTTTTAGTGGCGTTGACGAAGAAGAGAATGAGCCCGAAGAAGAGCCGGAGGAGGAGCCCGAAGAAGAGCCGATCATCGAAGATTTCTCTTCTTATGAAGACACCCGTGCGGTGGGACTTGAACTTCAATACCGGGCCCGTACCGGTTTACTCTCTCTGGTGGTTACCTCCGTGCTGTTTGCGGTTTCTCTGGTGTTGACGCTCATATCCTTGTATCTGGGAGAATCTCCCATTACGGCTATTGGTTTCATTTGTGCTCAGGTGTTTACCTTGTTTCTAATTGCCGTTCTTAATTTCGGCATCGTTACTCGGGGTCTGGGCGGCTTGTTCTCCTTAAGGGCAAACGCGGATTCTCTTGCGGCGTTTACGGTGATCTTGGCTATCGTTGGTGCATCTTCCCATTTAGCCAATCTTGACGAAGGGTTGCCGCTTTGGACGACCCTTGCTGGTCTGCCTATGGTCTTTGCCGCCTTGGCCCAATATGTACGCATTGCGCGTATCCGCCACAACTTCCAATTTGTTGCATACGACGGTGAAAAATATACCGCCTCGTTGATACAGGATGAAAAACCGTTGCGCGAAATCGGTCATCAGGTATCCGTAAACGGACAGGCACGTATTGCTTATTTCCACCGTACCAAGTTCCTTAAGGATTTCCTTGCCAACTCCTATGAGGAGAACGTAGCGGATACCTTTAGTCGTTGGTTTGCTCCTATAGTCATTGGCGCTGCTTTATGTGCTTCTGTCGTCTTGGCAGGCACCGGTACGGTGTCCGGTTTCTGGGAGTGGCTGTTATCCTTTGTGGTGCTTCTATGTATGGCCAGTATTCCGGCATCCTTGGCATCGCAGTTTGTGATGTTACAATGCTGTCGGCATATGCTTCGTCACGGAGGTTTTGCCGTAGGCTGGAAGGCGGTCAAGGAGTTTGGTAAACCGGATGCTCTTATCGTGGATGCTGCTGACCTATTTCCGGACGAGAGTATGCTGTTGCACGGCATTAAGACTTTTGCCGGCATGCAGATCGATGAAGCTATTTTGTATGCCGCCTCTTTGGCTATACGCTCGGGCGGTCCTCTGTCTTTGATTTTCCGCCGCATTATTGAAGATAAGACGGAATTGCTACGTGAGGTGGAAAATCTGGTTTATGAGCAGGGGATGGGACTTTCCGGCTGGGTGAACGGCAACCGCATTTTCCTGGGAAATCGTCGTTTGTTATCCAATCACGGTGTTGACGTACCTTCTGCGGATTATGAGGCACGTTACGCTAGGGATGGCCGCCGTTTGGTGTATCTGTCCATGAACGGCAATCTTTCCGCTATGTTTGTGGTGAGTTATCTTCCGGACGAAACCATTCGTGGTGTGCTATCCGACCTCTGCCGGTCTAAAATTACCATTTTGGTGCGCTCTTGCGACCAGAATATTGCCGCCGCTGACCTTTGCACCTGTTTTGGGCTGGATGAGTACTATGTGGAGGTGCTTCCTGCGGCAGCCGGTCGTCTGTATGACCAGATGTCTGCCGAGGTTGTAGAAGAGTCGCCGGCGATTATGGCGTCTAACGGTCATATCGTTGGCACCTCCGAGGCGCTTTCTGCCTGTCGTAGCGTGTTGATTAAGTCTCGAATTGCATTAATAGTTGCGGTTATCTGCGCAACTCTATCGCTGCTGTTTGGTGTTGCGTGGACCCTTAACGGTCTGGCTGCGTACGTGCTTCTTCCGTTGTTGTTTATGCTGGTATCTTCATTACTCGTTCTGTTGGCGCCGATATTCCGGCGTATATAAAAGTATAGAAAGCCCGTCGGTATTACCGATGGGCTTTCATTATGTTGGGGCAAAAAAACACCCTTTGTCTAATTGAACAAGTCCAGTAAAAACGGACAATAGAAAAAAGCGACCCCCTATGGTAGAATAAAAGAACTACCATAGGGGGTTTTACTATGCCAAGAAAATATGAAAAAGTACGCGAGTTATTACCGATCATCCGTGATTTGTACGACAACAGCATTGTTGCCTACAAAACCGGAACCGAGCAAAACATCAATCTCGTATTGAATACCATCCGTGCTGCCAAGAAAAAAGAGAAGGTCACTGCAGAGTTGCAGCTCCACAGTGACCAAGGCTTTCAATACACATCGCAAGCATATTTCAAGCTAACTCAATCTTACGGCATTACGCCGTCAATGTCAAGACGTGGTAATCCATATGACAATGCTTTGGCTGAAAATTTCTTCTCTATTCTCAAAACTGAGTGTATTCATCGGGTCAAACTACAAACTTTTGCTGAAGCGCGCCAACTTATTGATGCGTACATATATTTCTACAACCATCAGCGCATCCAATCAAAAACAAAACTGACTCCGCTGCAAAAACGAAGTCAGTTTGTTGCTTAAAATTTAATCTTTTCTGCCACAGGGGTCTTTTTTGTGCTGTCCGTACAAATTGGAGCAGCGCAAATTGACAAAGGGTGTTTTTCATTAACTTTTAACAGCCTCGCCGTTGAGGAATTTCTTGGTTTCGGTAATTAGGTTGGTAAGGGAACCGGATTTAATGGAGAACAGTTCGCCGTCCGAGGTTTTTACCGAACACAGACTACCGGTGGTGTTGTAACAACTGATGGATAGGAACGCCCGTCCGTCGTTATCATACAAGGAAATGATGGTTTCCGGCTTTCCGGTAGGTTCCGAATCCGGTAGGTCATAACGATACAGCCCCATCATTAACACGTACAGTTTGCGGAAGTTCGCTGTATCCATCCGCTTACCCTCAACGTACACCGCCAGTTTTTCATCTTCGTTCTCTTTGGTGGGATAGTGGGTCAACTCAAAGGTGTGCTTAGTCCCCTCATTGGTAAACTCTATCTTACCAACGGATGTGATATCTTTAAGGAAAAGAAGACTTGTGGTGGTGTTTTCGTGTGTGCGCTCAATAAGGGTGGCTATATTGTCCGGCTCAATCAGATAGATGATGTCAATGCCGTCCATCATGACCACATAGTTACCGTCCGTATCCTTACTACCCACCCGTATGGTGTATTTACAGTGGTTGTAATAGGCGGTTTTACTGTCGCCATCGTCTGCGGTGGTGACGTTCTCAATGGCTAACGTAACCGTAGCCACAGCCATAGGGTTGTTGAATCCATACATTTCTTTTTGGGCGGCGGTGGGGTGGAGTATGGCCGCCTTAGAGGCGTACAGGCTGGTAAAGCCGTACAGGTCGTCGCCGACACTGTCGTTAACACCGCGAAGGTACGGCTTGGTGGTCAGGTATTTAAAGTAGGATAATTCATCACTGTCGTCTGCGGTGGGACGGCGAATGTGCATATCGTACTTGTATCCTCTACCGGTAAGATGCAGTTCTTTCAGTACCGCAGTACCGCTGTCATCGCCTTCCTGCTTGACTGGAGGGGAGTACAGGGTGGTGGATACGTACCACCAGTCAGCAGAATGAAAGTACATAACCGTATCCGTGTCCAACATATAGATGTCGTTAGACCCGGACAGTCGCACATAATATCCATCTCCCGTCGGTGTCTTTGCACCCACCTGAATGGTGGTTACCGAGTCGTCGTGATAGATGATCGATACGGTAGCCGAGGGCTTGTCTAACCCGACGACACTGGCCTCCAACTGCCCTTTGACCTTATTGTAGGCCGTAAGAGTAATGCATTTTTCTATAAGATCTTCCACGTTTTGACTAAGCGGAATATCTTGATAGGCGGTCAGATGATAATATTCTTTATTCTTATCATACGCAAGGTCGTATTTGCCGGTGCTGTTTTCTATACGTACGGACTTGACCAGTACTTCCTCTGTATCGTCCTTGGAGTGGTCGTATAGGGTGTGGGTTTCCGCTTCCGGTTGCACATCCGAAGTGACAGAAGACGAGGGAGAAACCGCGTTTTGTGGAATTAGCAAAACTACCGTCAACAGTATGGCCGTAGCCACGGCTATTGCGAGTGCCAAAATAAGTGTTTTGGTGCGTGACCGCAAGCGCTTAGGACGCTTTTTGACACCTCGAGGAAGGACGGGCTCTTCAAATAACGTGGAGAACGTAGGTTGCTCGTTTTCCGGGGTCAAAGCCTCCTGCTTGTTATCTTCTACACTCATAAATGAATCCTCCGGATAAAGGTTATGAGACCAATGATCAGGATGATAAAAGGCAGACCGAAAGTAAACACACCGTACCCCAGAACCAATTGCGTCAGGCCGTCAAACACCACAGTTTCATTGGACAGATTTTTGGTGCTGATGGTTACGGCGCTGTCGGAACTGACCATCCCTTTTATACTATCCAGCAAGAAGTCTTCGTTGCTGAAAGCTCCGTTTTGCACATAGGTGTCGTAAGCGACGAGGGGGGATCCAAACACCAGGACGGTGCTGTAGGTTTCCTCTTCGGTGGTGTTGTTATATCCTTCGTTAACGTAGGCGATGGCGCTGCTGAGGGGGTATTCACCATCCTCTAATTCAGAAACGATCTCAGTGCTTTGACTGTCACTGGAGAGCACGGCAACGCCGGCACTTTCCGGGTGGGTCGACAGGGACAACCCGTATGTGTTTATGCTGCTTTCCTCGTTTTTGGCACCGAGCATAGTGCTCAGGCGACGGGCTTCGGGCATCAGTAACTTAGCGGTACCATCAGAGTTGGAGGTGAACAGAGTGGAAGGTACATCCGCCAACGTATTGTAGGGATCGTAGAAAAACACACGAGCAGGGTCGTTTTCTAATATAATCTGGTCCTCAACCCGAATCTGGTATTCAACCTCCAGGAACTCATACAGATTGGGACAGGAGGCCAGAGGGTTGATAAACACCATCAGATGGTGGCCGTAGTTGCCGTTATTGTACATCCAACTTTGAATGCGCTTAATCTCTTCCTGGGAATAGTCGGTAGAAGGGGCGGCAATCAGAGCGATCTCCGCATCCTTGTTGAATTCAGCCGATCCAATGATGGAAAGTTCCTGGAAGGTGTACCCGTTAACGCCATACACAGATTGTAATCCATCGATAGCCGTGGCATCCTCGTTGTGGCCCACAAGCACCTGGACGAGGGTCTCTTTGGCACCGTTCAAGGTGTTGATGGCAGAGCCGATCACCTTTTCGACACGGGATTCATAATTGTAGGAGCCATCTTGATTGTATTCAATGTTGTATAGATCGTCTACGGTGATCGCCTTATACCGACCGTCACCAGCCAGTAACAACACGCTGCCGTAGTTTACGTTGTACTCGCTAAATTGTGCAAACAAGGTGGGGTCTTGGTCCGCGTCGATAAAGCGGTAAGTCACCTTGCCGTCGGAGTGGCTTTGATATTGTTTGAGAACGTTGTAGAACTCGGTCATCGTAGTATCAAACTCCGGTATCCCGTTTTGATAGCCGACCGTGGGGTTGCTAAGATAGCTCTCACTGGTAAAGATGATGATCTCCGTGTCTACCACAACGCTTTTGGCTACGGCAACGCTATCCTCACTGATGGTGTAGATTTTATCCTGGGACAAGTCTAAAGAAATGGGGAACTTATCCGCCAGAACAGAGAAAGCGATATTAAACAGCAGAATGCCGACGATAACAATGACGGTTACCACCAACGAAGCGCTACCATACCGCCAGCGACGGCTGTTAAAGTGCTTTTTACCGTGCTTATTTGCCTTGCTAGGCTCGGTAACCGCTTTCGTGTCTTGGGTCTCCTGCATATCTTGGGGCTCCATAAAATCGTTACTCATAACGGTATCCTCCTCTCGTTAGCGCCATCTCTTGCTATCCAGTACGCGCACTGTCAAGAACAGGAACAGAGCTTGTACGGATAGAAAGTACAGGATGCTGTCGTAATTGACAAGACCGGAAGTGAATTCGCTGAACCGTACACTGATGGACAGAAAGGAAATCACTTCGTAGATCAAGGGGAAGGAGCTAAACTCTTCAGCCACCATGTCCATATACAGAAAAACAATGGATATGATGATGGTGCCTAACGCGGCAATCAGCTGACTTTCCGTCAGACTGGAAATGAACGTGCCGATGGAAATAATAAAGCCACCCACAAGCAACAGCCCAAGGTAGTTGCCAATCAGAAGCGACCAGTCGGGGCTTACCTGGAACGCAAGGATGACCGCAAACACCAACGTGATGGAGGTAGCAATGATGAACAACAGGAGTGCCGCCATGAATTTACCAACCACAATGCCGGTTAAACTGCCTGGGGCAGTCAGTAAAGCTTGATCGGTACGTTGCCGCTTTTCCTCAGAGAAAAGACGCATGGTCAGTAGGGGAGCCGCCAATAAAGTAATGGAGAATAGACCGGAAAATACGCCGCCCAGACTGGTCATACCGTAGTATAGGTTGTATAAATAGAAATGGAAGCCGGCAACGCCAAACATAGAGGCGATGACAATGCAGCCAATCGGGCTGTTAAAAAAGCCACGAAACTCTTTTCTGAAAATAGCGGACATTATTCTTCACCTCCGTTGGCATTGGTCAAGCTAATAAAGATATCCTCTAAGGACATAGCCATAGGCTTGGACGTGAGCAACGGCCAGTTGCGCTCAGCCAGCCGTTGAAACAGGTCGCGGCGAATGTCGCGCGTTTCCTGTACGGTAATGGCAAATTCGGAAACGCCGCCCGGTTTGCTTCCCAGAAAGGCGACGTGCTCAACGCCGACAATACCGGCAATCAGTTCTGCCGTGTCCTTGCTGGGGCCGCCGATGCTTACAAACAGACGCCGGTCCTCAGAGAATTGTTGTGTCAGGTTTTCTGGCGTGTTATCAGCAACGATCTTACCGTAGTTGATGACCAGAACACGGTCACAGATAGCCTCGACCTCTGGCAGAATGTGAGAAGACAGGATAACGGTGTGATGCTTACCCAAGCTCTTGATAAGAGAACGGATCTCAATGATCTGATTGGGGTCAAGGCCTACCGTAGGCTCATCCAGAATCAATACGGGAGGATTGCCGATAAGCGCCTGCGCCATACCGACGCGTTGACGGTAACCCTTGGAAAGATTCTTGATAAGACGGCCATACACATGTTCGATCTTCATGACTTTACAGATCTCGGTAATGTGCTTAACACGGGGGAGCGCGCATTTTTTGAGATCAAACATAAAGTCCAGATACTCACGCACCGTCATATCCAGATAGAGGGGCGGCTGTTCGGGAAGGTAGCCGATGTTGGCCTTTGCCTCATTCGGTTCTTCTAATATGTCAAAGCCGTTGATGGTTACCGTACCCTCGGTTGCGGATAGATAACCGGTCAATATGTTCATAGTGGTGGATTTGCCGGCGCCGTTAGGCCCCAAAAAGCCGAGAACTTCGCCTTCGTTTGCTTGAAAGCTGATGTTATCTACGGCGCAATGGTTGCCGTATCGCTTTGTAAGGTTTTTAACTTCGATCATAAGATGGAATCCCTCCAAAGTAAAATTTCCTTGGGTGTAAACTGCAATTCCCATTGTAGCAAACGGCGTGAAAGAATATGTAAACAGACTGTGAAAATTCGCCGCAACCATAGGATTACATTCGAACATTGCAGATAGATATATAATAACAGACTCTTGTACAAAATTCAAGAACATATATTATCCAATACTAACTTTTTTAAAATCGCCCGGATTAACAAAAATACCACTTGACATTGATGGATTGTTGTGTTATCATAATCACCGTTGTGAAACTGCAACGTATATGCGGGTGTAGTTCAGTGGTAGAACCCCAGCCTTCCAAGCTGGTTGTGTGGGTTCGATTCCCATCACCCGCTCCAACAAAAGACAGTCCGAGGGGACAACGGATACGCGCCTGTAGCTCAGCTGGATAGAGCACCTGCCTTCTAAGCAGGGGGCCAGGGGTTCGAGTCCCTTCAGGCGCGCCAATATGGTGGGTGTAGCGTAGTTGGCCTAACGCGTCAGTTTGTGGCACTGAAGATCGTGGGTTCGAATCCCATCTCCCACCCCAGAAAATCCTCCCTTGTCGTTTGACAGGGGAGGATTTATTTTGCTATGTAATAAGAAACATCCTCCGATGCATGTTGGAGGGTGTTTCTTGATACTATCTGGTCTTTTTAACAAACCGAATACCACGGGCTCGGCCGACCGGTTTGCCTTGTTCTAACCACTCCGCATAGGCACGGCGCAATCCGGTGTCCCGGGGAAGAGTGGAAACGTCACCTATTTGCTGTGTGCCAAAGATACGCCATAAATCGCGTTTGTTAGGATCCAATTCATCCGGCAGCATAATGAAATGATCGCGGAAACGGCGGATGTTACTGGTCTCCGGAAGCATTTCGATATGTCCGGCAAATAACAACCACGTATAACAGGTAAACAGCACGGAATCTCCCTCAAATTCATCGGCGTAGAAATCGGCAGCTTCTTGTAAGGAAGCTTCCACGTCATCGTGAAGCAGAGGGCCAATAGATGGAATATGAATGGTCAGCGCTTTTTCTCCGCCGTTAAAGGTGATTCGACCGTCCGGAGTCCGGCAAGCCGGCATGGTGACAAAGTTGTACTGCAATCGTCCAATAGCAAAACGTTCCAAACAGAAAAACTCAATAAACCAGTCGGATACAAATGTGCCCCACACACCCTTAACCTTATGGCATTCCATTAGTTTGGAAAGTAGGTCTGCCATCACACCATCAAAATACCGCCGTGGAAGGCCGTTAAGGGAGTATAGTTCCTCCAGATGGTGCGATAGTACGATGAAAAGAAGAAGCATCACAGGCTCCTTGGCATATGAAAATGCGTCCGCTTTTTGATTGATGAGCGTGTGGATATCCCGTACATTCTGCAGGGAGTGGTCCGCACAATAACGACGATAAGCCTCGGTAAAGGCACAACGCATATCCGGGTTGTTTTCAATAGCCTCTGCTGCTTGAGTAAGCGCCGTAATTGCCTCATTAGGATATTGGTTGCGTATTCCGTAATCTTGTACATAGGATTTGAACATGACCGCACCTCCAGGTTGCCTTTTCTGTATTTTACAATTGACGTCTGATTTTGTCAATGAAAATACAGTAGGTTTCTTGCGAAAATGTCGTGAAAATCATTGCATTTTTCTGCTGAATTGTTTATAATTTGCGGTGGGAGGCGATTGCTTGGGCGTACAATACGAAAGCCACACCTACCAGGATAAAAGATTCCCCATTATCTATCATACCGACCTCTGGGGAGATGCATCGATAGCCAAGCGTTTTCCTGTCGGAAAGCGCATCGTTTTCCTGCAACAGATGGATATCCATTGGCATGAAGCGATTGAGATTTTACGCTTTCTTGAGGGATCTGCAGAGGTGAGAATCAACGAAGACGTTCTAACGGCTTCAACCGGCGATATTATTGTAGTAAACTCCAACTGTTTGCACAGCATTGCTCCGGTTACCGGTACATGCCTATATGACTGTTTGATAATCAACAAGGATATTTGTAATGAATGGGGTATATTTCTGTCGGATACGGTGTTCCATAACCGAGTACGCGATGATGATATTTCTCTCCTTATTGATAGGATAGCGCTGGAATATCTGAAAAAAGATAGTCACTACAAGACGATCGTGTTATCCAAATGTGCCGAGTTGATGATATCCCTCTGCCGACGTTATGCTGTGCAAGTGGATGTGGACCATTCCTCACGTATGAAAAAGGCCCATTTAGTTCGGCACGTGATCCGGTATATTAATCAACATTACGGTGAAGATGTACGACTGAAAAACATCAGTAATGAATTAGGGTACAGCCGGTTTTATATTGCGCACGTTTTTAGCGAATACAGCGGTATGACGGTGATGGAATATCTGCTCTTGATGCGCATCAATATGGCAAAGAAACTTTTGGCGAATGATAATTTATCCGTGCAGGATGTGGCTGTATCCTGCGGATACCGAAATCTATCCTCTTTTTGCGTTGCATTTCGCAAGAAGACAGGTCAGACCCCTACAGCCTACCGTCATTCCGCTTCCATAATACCTGAATAGGCTTTTTTAGGAGGAGTTGTATGATACTACGGAATGCTCACTATCTTACACCGGAAGGCGTGTTTGAATACGGTGATATTCGCGTCGTTGACGGATTCATTAGCGAAATAGGGACTGTGACGAACCACCCTAATGAAGATGTGTTGGATTTTGAGGGGGAATACTTGATCCCCGGTCTTATAGAAACACATTTTCACGGGGCCATGGGGTTGGATTGTAGCTTAGGTACGAGAGAGCCCTTTGAGGTGTTCGCCTCTTATATGGCGCAACAGGGTATTACCACATTTATCCCGGCGCTGATTTCGTCTTCGGACGAAGTGACGGAACAGTACATAATTGCCGGCAATGCGTATATGGACGATCCGGCGACCGGTGCACAGATGGCAGGTTTTTACTTGGAAGGACCGTTTCTGTCGCTACAGTATAAGGGCGCTCACGATCCAGCGGTATTGCAAAATCCCAGTGTGGATAAATTCCGCCGCTGGCAATCGTTAGCAAAGGGCAGAATTCTTAAGACGGTGGTAGCTCCCGAACTGGAAGGAGCTGAAGAGTTGATTCGCTGGGCTTCCTCCAACGGGGTCGCCGTGGAGGTAGGTCATTCAGCTGCGACTTACGAACAGGCCCTGCAAGCCGTGGAGTGGGGCGCTACCTTAACCACCCACACTTTTAATGCCATGACACCTCTCAATCACCGTAATCCCGGTATCCCCGGTGCTGCATTGACCGATCCGCGGATTACGTGTGAATTGATTGCTGACCTAGGTCACGTAGCCGCAGCGGTGGTCAAACTGGTGTGTCTGGCGAAAGGCCCCCACGGGGTCAATCTCATCAGCGATTCTTGTACAGCTGCAGGTTTGAGTGATGGGGAATACATACAGCCGGACGGCAGAAAGATCATCGTCAAAGACGGTCTTGCCCGTTTGGATAACGGCGTTATCATGGGGAGTGCTTCTTCCGTCCTTGATGGTGTCCGTAATCTGGTGAACTTAGGGTTTGCGTTGCCGGTGGCGGTGGGTATGGCTTCGTCCAACCCGGCTCGCAGCATTGGCCTTAATGACCGCGGTCAGATTGC
>JAZRMD010000125.1:0-3951 GCA_045647285.1 Acutalibacteraceae bacterium | reverse complement strand
ATAGAGGTGGTACCACGGGATTTTTCTCGTCCTCTGTATTCCGGCGCGGAATGCAGAGGACGGCTTTGTTTTCTGCTTTTCGCAGCAACCCTATCTTATATTTTGCAGAAAGGACGAAACACAATGGAACAACGCTACTATCAAAAAGACATTGAAACCATGCCCGTAGAGGAACTCAAGAAGCTCCAGTCCGACAAGTTGGTACGGCAGGTGCGCCACGTGTACGATAACGTGCCCTACTACCGTGCTCTGATGGACCAACAAGGGGTGACCCCCGACGACATCCACGGCATCGAGGACGTACATAAGCTCCCTTTTCTCACCAAGTCCGACCTGCGGGACGCTTATCCCTACGGTCTGTTGGCTAAGCCCCTTAAGGAGTGCGTACGCATCCAATCTACCTCCGGCACCACCGGTCGCCGGGTGGTGGCCTTTTACACTCAGCACGACGTGGATCTGTGGGAGGACTGTTGCGCCCGGGCTATTGTGGCCGCCGGCGGCAGTGACGAGGATGTGTGTCAGGTAGCTTACGGCTATGGCCTGTTTACCGGTGGTCCCGGCCTTAACGGTGGATCCCATAAGGTGGGTTGTCTGACCCTGCCTATGTCCTCCGGTAACACCGAGCGCCAGATTCAGTTTATGACCGACCTGGGCGCCACCATCCTGTGCTGTACCCCGTCCTACGCCGCCTATCTGGCAGAATCTCTCCACGAGATGGGCTACACCCCGGACACCATTCCTCTTAAGGCCGGCATCTTCGGTGCCGAGCCGTGGACCCAGGAGATGCGCCGCAATATTGAACAGGCGCTGGGCATTAAGGCGTACGACATCTACGGCCTGACCGAAACCTCCGGTCCCGGTGTGGCCTTTGAGTGCTGTGAGCAGTCCGGTATGCACATCAACGAGGACCATTTTTATGCGGAGATCATCGACCCGGACACCGGCGAGGTATTGCCGGAGGGGAGCAAGGGCGAGTTGGTGTTTACTGCTCTCGATAAGGAGGCCTTCCCCCTGCTGCGTTATCGCACCCGGGATATCTGCGTACTTACCCGTCAGCCTTGTTCCTGCGGCCGTACCCACATCAAGATGAGTAAGCCTATGGGCCGCAGCGACGATATGATGATCATCCGAGGCGTCAACGTGTTCCCCAGCCAGATTGAAACGGTGCTGTTGCAGGAAGGTTATCAACCCAACTACCAGATCGTGGTGGACCGGGTGGGCAACACCGACACCTTTGACGTCAACGTGGAGATGAACGCCGACCAGTTCTCCGACACGGTCAGCGGTGTCACCACGCAGGAAAAGAAGTTGGCCGCCGCCATGAAGACCATGCTGGGCATTAATCCGGCGGTCCATCTGGTACCCCCCAAGAGCATTACCCGTAGTGAGGGTAAGGCCGTCCGGGTGGTCGATAAGCGCAAGTTGCATGATTGAAAGGAGTGAGGGATATGTCCTTAAAGCAATTGACGGTATTCGTACAGAACGAGCAGGGCGCTCTGGTGTCCATTACCGACACCTTGGCGGCGCACCAGGTCAACATCCGGGCGCTGTCCATCGCCGATACCGAGGAGTTCGGCATCCTGCGACTGATTGTCAGCGACAACGAGATGGCTTGTAAAACCCTGACCGAGCAAGGGTATCTGCTCAAGACCACCGAGGTGGTAGGCGTCAAGATTGGCGACCAACCGGGTAAACTGTCCCACGCTCTGCGTGTGTTGGACGAGGCTCACATCAATATGGAATATCTGTACGCCTTTATGTCCCGTACGGAAAAACACGCCTACGTGGTCCTGCGTGTGGCGGACAACGCTGCCGCAGAGCAGGCGCTTACCGCCGCCGGTTTTCATCTGATAACCGACGCAGACGTACACAAGCTGTAATAACGCAAAAGAACGGTTGCATAACGCAACCGTTCTTTTGTCAATAGGCTAAGTATAACAGCGCTAATATCAGTTCTAGGCGACAGCCGTTACGCCACAGCAGAAAGGCCAACCCCAGCAACAGCCACCGTTCGGTATCCGGCGGCGCCGGTGTCGGTGCCGGTTGGGGCGGCTCAGGGCAGGACTGGGTGCGCAGTGCAGCGGCGCGACCCTGGTGTTCTTCAAACACCCGGCGGTTATATTCCTGGGTGCGTTGCACCCGTCGTGCGGCCTGTTGCTGTAAGGATTGCATATCGTCAGCCAAGGTTTCCACCCCCCTGTAACAGCGGCAGCAGCTTGGTCAGCCGCAACAGTTTCATCGTATCGTCCAGCCGTTCTGCCCGTTGTCCGTGCAGATAGGGGCGCAAGGCTTCCAACAGCCGGGTATCGTCGTTCTCTTGGGATAAGGACCCCATCAGCGGCATCAGCCGGGTCAGCATTTCCATATCCGGCAACCCTTTAGAGGGGGGAGCCGGGGCAGGGGAGGGCGGTTCTTCCGAGGGCGTTTCGGCTCCCAGCGCCGCCATCATTCCCTGGATTTTCGTAAGACTTTCCGGGTCGCTGAGCAGACGGCTGATTTTTTCGTTCAGTTCCTCCATTACAGCCCCTCCGTCAGTTTTTTCAGCAACCCCATAATTTGTGGGTCCTCCAGCAAGGCGGCGGCATCCCGGCCCCGGGTCACCTGTTGAGCCTTTTGCGCCTCCTCCGGGGTCATACTCCCTTGGGCTTTTTCAAAAAGACCGTCCAGACCCCCTTGTTCAAAGGCGGCTTTCAGCGCCTGGGGTGTGGTGTTCATCCGCCGTGCTGCGTACTGCAACAGCGCCTCCATCTGCCGAGGCGAAAATTCCTGCGCCATACTTCTGTCCCCTTTCCGGTGCGATGTTTCTTGCATCCATCATCATTCTATGCTACAATATGCCCTAAGGACACTCATTATGCGGAGGACGGGCTATGAAACTATTGGTGATAGCGGACGTACACGGGCGCCGGGATGCGGTGCAACGGGCCTTGGAGCAACAGCCGGATTGTACGACGGTGCTGTTTTTGGGGGACGGTCTGCGGGATATGGAAGATATGGCCGACATCCACCCGGAGCGCACCTTTGTGATGGTGCCGGGCAACTGCGATTTTTCCGCCCTGCTTCCGGTCACCCGGCTGGAGATATACGCAGGCAAACGGGTGCTGATGACCCACGGCCACCGCTACCACGTCAAGAACGGACTCACCACCGTCTGTCTGGCGGCGGAAGAACGGCAGGCGGATATCCTGCTGTTTGGTCACACCCATGAGCCGTTGCAGGAATACCGGGACGGTCTGTACGTGCTCAACCCCGGCAGTCTGGGGTACGGCGGCACCTACGGTCTGGTGGAGATTACCCCAGCCGGTATTATGACCAATATTGTCCGGTTGCATTAATAAAGGGCCGGATGCGGTTGTGAGCAGGTCCAAATTGTGCGGACAGCACAAAAAGCCCCCTTATTGTAAGTATTATCCTACAATAGGGGGGGCTTTTGTATTTTGTTCGTTTTTACTGGACCAGTTCAATGGCAGAGAGGCCTTTTTTCATTTAATTAAGCCCTTGTTCGCCCACCCGGGCAAAGAGATGTTCCACCGCCTGCCGCAGAGCTTTATTTTCCTCTGCCTGTAGGTCGGGGTCCACGCTGATAAGGTGCGCTGCCGCCATCTGGGCCCGGTGGAGCAGAGGCATATCCCCCAATAGGTCAGCAATCCGCAACTGGGGCAGACCGTGTTGCCGGTCTCCAAAGAAGTCACCGGGTCCGCGCAGTTTCAGGTCCTCGTCGGCTATGCGGAAGCCGTCGTTGGTGCTGCACATAGCGGTCAGCCGCCGCCGGTTTTCCTCTCCGGTGCTGTCGGATATGAGGATGCAGGTGGACCGATGCTGTCCCCGGCCTACCCGTCCACGGAGCTGGTGCAGTTGCGCCAGACCAAACCGTTCGGCGTTTTCTACCACCATGATCACCGCATTGGGCACGTCCACTCCTACCTCAATGACGGTGGTGGACACCAACAG
>JAZRMD010000124.1:0-2835 GCA_045647285.1 Acutalibacteraceae bacterium | reverse complement strand
GGTAGTTTCGTTATATCTCCCTCAGTCCTCGCTGACGCTCGGACAGCTCCCTCGTCAGAGGGAGCCGAGAAAAGTTGAGCACATGCCCCGCTTACGGGTGGCCGTGTGCGTGATGCGATAATAAAGTTCCGTGGACCCTTTTAGGGGTTAGGCAAACCACCGGTTAAACCGGTGGTTATGATTTTATACTTCCCACGGATTGGGCAGATGGAAGAACTTACCTTCCGACAGACAGCAGATAAAAGAGCCGTAGGACACGTTAAACCGGCAAGGCTCTCCCGGATGATTGTCTTCCGGTTTCCAGGTTTCGCCGGTCAGCCCGTGACCGTAGAAGGACCAGTTGGTATCGTAGGTCATACGGGTCACCGGATGACCCACCCGACAGGGCTGACCGTCAATGGTCAGCCGGGTGTTGACCGGATAGATCTCCGCCTCCGGCGCCATCCGGGCTATCTCGTGGGGCAGGTCGTTGTTGCCGGGCACGAGGATCAGCCGCTTGGCGCCGGCGTTGCGCAGCCGATCGATGAGTGCCCGGGTCTTAACCATATACTCGTGGACGGTACCCACTATACGGCCCACCTTTACCTCGTCCGCCATATCGCCGGTGTGCAACAGTATATCCGGCTTCACAGCCTCAATGAGCTTAAAGTAATAGGGATAATAGGCCGATGGGGTATCTCCGATGTGCAACAGAATAGGGCCCTTGATGTCCTTTAATTCCTCCGGCAGAGGGATGTCCGGCTTCCACCACCGGTCAAAGCATTTTCGGTCGTACTCCTCACGGGACATATAGTTGCTGGTGGTCTTTTCGTAGGGCATATGCCGGACGTCGCAGTACACCTTGCAGTAGCTTTCGTCCTGTGGGTCGACGGAGGACAGGTTGCAGTTATAGGGAAAACGCCCCAACTGTCGGGGAATTTCGTACACCTTCATCAGCGAATCGGTGGACGCCCCGTGTCCTACGTACAGGATCTCCTCATCCGGATACAGGCTTTCCGCCAGTTCCACCCCTTTGCGCACCCGTTCCAGCACGTCCTCTTGCGCTTCCAGGGAGGAGGACCACCAAGGATAGTCCAGGGTGGCGTCCGGGTCAATGTGGGGGTACCGCCGGCGGATATCCTCGATGGTGTGCCCCTGATACGACGCCAAAAAATCCGCGCTGCGCACGATCTCGTGAATCGGAGCGTAAGGGATGACCGGCACCCCCACCTCTTCGGCAATCAAGCAGGCCGTTTCCAGCGTCCGGTGGTAGGGAGAAGCCAAAATACGGCCCTTAAACCCCATTTCCTTCATCCGTTTGCCCAGCAGGGTGGCCTGTTCCCGTCCCAAGGGGGACAGAGGCATATCGCCGGAGGGATACAGGTGATCCCCCCCGTCAAAGTCCGCTTCAGGGGATACCTGGCCGTGTCGGGTGATGTAGCGTATCATACCGGTTCCTCCTCATAGAGACGTTCCGGGGGCAATTCCCCGGGAAAAGCGTCTTTTTTTACCAGATAGATGGGGTTGGTGAGTCCCACGCACCGCCCCTCGGCGTCGTACAGTTCCACCCGTCCAAAGCTGACCGGATGGGTGGGCTCCACCGCAAAGCGGAAGGTGTACGCGCCGCCCCAAGCGAGGATATGTTCCTTGACACATTTACCGCTGGCTATGAGGCGTACGGTCCAGCCTTCCGGCAGGTTTTCGGCGGTAAAGACCATCTCCCGGGGGCGGTCATCTCCGGATGCCAGCGGCAGGATGGCACCCATAGGCTTCCCCTCGCAGGTAAAGTCAATGGGTGCGCGCAACTGCACCGGGTCTCCGGCGTACACCCGTCCGGCTTTCATAGACTCAATAAACACCGCGTCCGGAACGGGATGGGGCAGGTCGCCGGGGGCGGCGATCCAGGAGGCAAAGTTGTTGCCACTTGTCCAGGATAGATGGCTTTCGTGACTGTCGCTGTCCCCACAGCCGGTGATAAAGATACCGGCCAGGCTGATGCGGTCCCACAACTGCATATGGGCGGCGTGGGGGAATCGGCACCGCCCATGGGGGAATCCCACCTCCATTAAGGTGGCGCCGTACACCCGGGCGTCGATCAGCTTAGCGGCTTCCTGGTCCAACTGGGCCGGTTGCTCCTCGGCCGGGAACTTATTTTTCTTATAATATCCGTTTTCAAAGGGGTGGTTGTAACAGAAGATACCGCCGTGAGCCTTTACATGGGCGATGGCTTCCTCTTGGGTAACCGTATACCCGTGGGCAGCGTAGTCTATGCAGGGTACTTGTTCGCCGTAGTAGTTCTTATGCTGTCCGGCACCGCTGATCTCGGTGGTAATATACGGCTTCACCCCGTACCGCTGACCGATCTCATCACCCAACTGCCGTTGCCGGCGCAACACGTCCTCGCCGTGGTACTGCACCTCTATACGGTAGCCGGTCATCCGTAGGGTGGCGTTGCCTTGTGCCCCCGTCCATACCGCTACGCCGGGAATCCCGTACACATTGTCCATACCGCCCTCGGCGTATTGCCGGGCATCCGCCGACACGGCCAGACGGTACACCCCGTCGGGGGTGGGGGTCAGAGGTACGCACACGGCGTGGGGCGGCAGGTCGGTGGGTGCCGTACCCATCACGTAGTACATATGGGCCGGCAGATGATCCCCCGGCCGCTGGGACATCTGGACGGTAAAGGCTGCGCCGGCGTCACCGGAGAGGGTTACTTCCATCTGTAGGGTCACCGTCACCTCCGCCAGCAGGGATACGGATTGCACCTTGCCAGGGGCAATAAGGGTAGCGCCCCCTTGCTGACCGTCCCGGGCGGTCACGGTCAACGCCCCGTCACCATCGACCGTCTTGGCG
>JAZRMD010000123.1:0-3754 GCA_045647285.1 Acutalibacteraceae bacterium | reverse complement strand
CAGGCCGCCCGGGCCGGATTGCCACCGCATTTTCGGGTGGCGGAAGAAGCGGAGAGCATCCTGTTGCAGAGCGAAGCTCTGGAACGGGTACTGGAAGAGTGTTACACCCTCCGGGACCCAGGGTTTATGGCGTTGGCCGCCCAACTCAGCGGCCGCAAAAACGACGAAGCCTTGCGGGATGCCGTGCGACAGGCCTACGCCTTTATGCAGGCGCAACCCTTCCCCCAGATATGGCTCAAGCAACAACTGGACGCCTACACCGCCGTATGTCCTCTGGAAAACACGGCCTGGATGGACGCCCTGCGCCGGGAGATCACCATGTCACTGGACGGATGCGTGGCTTGGGCAGAAAAGACCCTGCTGTTGGCCGCCCGGGAGGAGTTGGAAAACTACCGGGACGCCCTGTTGTACGACAAGCAGGTATTGGAGCAGTTGCAAAAAGACGCGCCCCACAGCGGTTACGACGACCTGCGTGAGCGTCTGTATGCCTTCTCCCTGACCAAGTTGCCGGCGGTACGGGGTATTAAAGGCTCCGCCGCCGAGTGGAATCAGACCGGCATTAAGGAGCTGCGTGAACGGATAAAAGGCGAACTGGAAAAACTGCGCAAACTGATGAGTGGTACGGCAAAGCAATGCCGGGATGACCTAGTGGCTATGGCGCCCATGGTGGACGCCCTGGGACGGTTGGTGACCCGATTTACAGAGGAGTTTACCACCCTCAAGCGGCAAAAGAAGTTGTTGGATTACAACGACCTGGAACACGAATGCCTCAAGCTGTTACTGGACAGCACCACCGGGGAGCCCACCCCTCTGGCGGCGGAACTGTCCGAACGGTATCACCAGATCATGGTGGACGAGTATCAGGACACCAACGCCGCCCAGGACGCCCTGTTCCGGGCTCTGTCCCGGCAGGAGCAAAATCTGTTTATGGTGGGGGACGTGAAGCAGAGCATCTACGGATTTCGACAGGCTATGCCGGCCATCTTCACCGCCCGACGGGACGCCTACCCGGTATACAACCCCAAAAAGCCGCAGTATCCGGCCACCATTACGCTGGAAAACAACTTTCGCAGCCGGGCCACCGTTACCGATGCGGTCAACTTCCTGTTCCGCCAGACCATGCAACAGCGTCTGGGCGGTGTGGAATACGATCAGAGAGAGGAATTGGTATACTCCGCCAACTACGACCCGACCAAGGGTGCGGAAACCGAATGGCTGTTGCTGGACGGCGCCCGGGCGTCGGAGGATTCCTACGACCCGGATATGGCGGAGATACACGCCATCGCCCGGCGCATACGGGAACTGATGGCCACCATGACCGTCCGGCAAGGGGACGGCACCCGGCCGTTGGCGTATGGGGATATCGGCATCTTGATGCGCACCCACTCCAAGGCTTCCCTCTTTTCCCGGGAACTCAACCGGTTGGGTATCCCCACCGGCACCGACAGCAGCGATACCTTCCTCACCACCCCCGAGGTGCTGACCGCCTTATCCCTACTCCGGGTGGTGGACAACCCTCTGCGTGAGATTGAGATGGCGGCGTTGATGCTCTCTCCCCTCTACGGATTTACCCCCGACGAGGTGGGATATCTGCGCATAGCCTACGGCGACCATACCCCCTTGTACAACGCCCTGACTCAACACGCCGGCGAGCAGGACACCCCCTTGGCCCGGCGGTGTGCCCGGTTGCTGACCGATATACGCCGGGCACGGATGTTGGCGGTGTCCCTGCCAGCCGACCGATTGCTGGAGCGTCTGTACCGGGATACGGGGCTTATCGCCCTGTTTTCCGCCCGGGCCAACGGACGGCAACGGGTGGCCAACCTGCATCAGTTGGACCGGGTGGCCCGAACCTTTGAACAGGGGGAATTCCGGGGACTGTCTGCCTTTATTCGCTACCTGGACCGGTTGCAGGAAAAGGGCAAGGACCTGTCTGCCGGCAACGCCGTGCGGCCCGACAGCGTCCGCATTATGACGGTGCATCACTCCAAGGGCTTGGAGTTTCCGGTGGTGTTTCTGGCCCATCTGCACGGGCAGAGCAACAACCAGGACGACGCCAGTCGGCTGTTGTTCCACCAACAGGCCGGTATCGGTATGCGCCGCCGGGACGAGGAAACGCTGGAAAAGCACTATACCCTCCCCTACGCCGGCGTGCTTTCCGCCCGACGGCAGGACGACCGGGCGGAGGAACTGCGTGTGTGGTACGTAGCCTTGACCCGGGCCCGGGAAAAGCTCATTATGGTGGCCCACTACAAGGACGTGGGTGCCCACCTGGCCAAGCTGGAATACCGGCTGACCCCGGGAGAACGCTTGATGCCCCACTTGGTGTTACGGGCCACCACCACCGCCGACTGGCTGTTGATGGCCTTCCTGCGTCACCCCTCCTTTGCCGGATGGCGGCAGGGGGACGACCTATGTCCGTCCCTCTATGCCGCACACGACCTGACGGTACGGCTGGTGGACCCCTGTCTGACCGCCGACGGGGACACGGTAACACAAGGGCCTCCGGCACCGCCGGATGAGGAACTGTGCGCCCTGCTCAGGGAACGGCTACGTTACCACTATCCCTACCAGGAACTGGCTCGTGTGCCGGTCAAGGTGGCCGCTTCGGAGCTGTCCCACCGGGCTCTGTTCCGGGACCATATTGCCGCCGCCCGTCCGGCCTTTTTGCAACAGGAGGGGTTGACCGCCGCCCAAAAGGGTACGGCCCTGCACACCTTTATGCAGTATGCGGACTTTGCGGCGGCGGCCACCGACCCCATGGCGGAAGCCGCACGGCTGCAGCAGAACGGATTCCTCACACCCCAGCAGGTCAGCAGTCTGGACGTGGATAAGATTGCGGCCTTCTTCACCTCCCCCCTATACGCCCGTATGCGCGTATCCCCCGATTGCCAACGGGAGTACCACTTTACCGTGCAGGTGCCGGTCAGCATGGTGGATGCCACCGTCACCGCCACCGACGAGCAGGTGGTGGTACAGGGTATCGCCGACTGTGTGTTCCGGGACGGGGACGGGCTGACCTTGGTGGACTACAAGACCGACCGGGTCAAGGAGCCGCAGGAACTCATAGACCGGTACCGTTCTCAGCTCCATTTCTATAAGCAAGCGCTGGAGCCCATCTTGGGATTGCCGGTCACCCGGGCTGTGCTGTACAGCTTCCATCTGCAACAGGAAATTGACGTAATGCTATAAGTCAAAAAAAGAATGCGCGTGGGAGATACCGCCATAACGGATATCTCCCACGCTTTCTTTTGCAAACTCTGTATTGCAAAAGAAACTACAATAACCTGGTGCGCTTGCTTGCAGCCGCCGGTATATGGTATACTGCAGGTAAGACCATGTATTGCCGATATTCCTTTTTTGGGAAATCATCGGCACTTGTTTCCCTTTTTGTCGGTATGGTATAATGCGCGTGTACGAGGAGGCGACAACGTGATATCTTACACCTATTACTGTATGCCCATGCACCTGCACACCTGCCATCAACCGGGCAGTAGTATGGAGGCGCACATATATAACGCACAACAACTGGGGATGCGGTACATCCGCTTTACCGACCACGACACCCGGGTCAGCAGACTTAAGGAGCGTCTGTACCACTACGACTTTACCCGTCCCGAGGAACGATCGGCTCAATGGAAGCCATACGGGGACGCCAAGACGGTCGATGGTGACGGGGCGTAGACCGTGTCCGCCCGGGACGGTCAGCAAGAGGGCGCTACCCTTATTGCCCCTGGCTAGGTGCAATCCGTAT
>JAZRMD010000122.1:0-2361 GCA_045647285.1 Acutalibacteraceae bacterium | reverse complement strand
GCATCCGGTGGTTTTCCACCACGTCTTCCTTGACCGGGCGGAAGGTGCCCAATCCCACGTGTAAGGTCACATAGGCGATCTCCACGCCCTTGTCCCGAATCTTTTGCAACAGTTCCGGGGTAAAATGCAGACCGGCGGTAGGCGCCGCCGCCGAGCCGGGAGTCTGGGAATACACCGTCTGATAGCGTTCTTTATCCTGCAATTTCTTATGAATATACGGAGGCAAAGGCATCTGGCCGATACGGTCCAGCACGTTGTAAAAATTGCCCTCATACGAGAAGCGCACCAGACGGTTGCCCCCCTCCACGATCTCCAGCACGTGGGCGGAGAGCAGACCGTCCCCAAAGGTCAGGTCATCCCCCGGCTTGGCCCGGCGGCCGGGACCGGCCAACACCTCCCACACGTCGTTACCGTGGGGGGTGAGCAACAGCAGCTCCACCTGGGCGCCGGTGGCGGCGCGCTGACCCAACAGACGGGCCGGTAACACCCGGCTGTTATTAAGAATTAGGCAATCTCCCGGTTGCAGATAGTCCAGCACGTCGGAAAATACCCGGTCGGTGCAACCGCCGGTGAGGCGGTCCAACACCAGCATCCGGGAAGCGTCCCGGGGCTCCACCGGCTCCTGAGCGATCAATTCCTCCGGTAAATCGTAAAAAAAGTCACTTCGCAGCATAGATACTCCTCATTTGTCCAAGGTTTCCTTGTTGACACCGCCTATGAACGGTGGTAAAATGTAAGTGTACCACTGTTTGGCGATGTCTTATCCTGACTATTATATAATAGCCATGGCGGTTTTTCAATGATTTTTTATTCTGCCACCGGGCAAACACCGCTAACGGGTCTATTTTCAAGTTGCAAAGGAGTATACTAACTATGAAAACCTATCGCGTCGGCATTGTGGGCTGCACCGGAATGGTGGGCCAACGCTTTATGACCCTGTTGGAGAACCATCCGTGGTTTACCGTCACCGCCCTGGCGGCCAGTCCCCGTTCCGCCGGCAAGACTTATGAGGAAGCCGTTGCCGGTCGTTGGGCCATGGACACCCCCATGCCGGAGTCTATGAAAGGTATGACCGTACTGGATGCTTCCCACGTGGAAGAGGTTGCCGGTCTGGTAGACTTTATCTTCTGCGCCGTGGATATGCCCAAGGCGGAGATCCGTGCTCTGGAAGAGGCCTACGCCAAGGCCGAGTGTCCGGTGGTATCCAACAACAGCGCCCACCGTGGCACCCCCGACGTGCCTATGATTATTCCGGAACTCAACTGGAAGCACGAGGAGATCATAAACGACCAGCGTAAGCGTCTGGGCACCAAGCGAGGCTTTGTGGCCGTTAAGTCCAACTGCTCTCTGCAGAGTTACGTCCCGGCCCTGTTCCCTCTGGACGACTTTGGGGTCAAGGAAGTGCTGGTGACTACCTATCAGGCCATCTCCGGCGCCGGCAAGTCCTTTGAGCGTTGGCCGGAAATGGTGGATAACGTGATCCCGTACATCGGCGGCGAAGAAGAGAAGTCCGAGCAGGAGCCGCTGAAGATATGGGGTACTATGCAGGACGGTCAGATCGTACCGGCCTCCTCCCCGGCCTTTACGGCTCAATGTCTGCGTGTGCCGGTGACCAACGGTCACTTTGCCGCCGTGTTTGTGCGGTTTGAGAACAAACCCACCAAGGAGCAGATCATTGAGCGCTGGAACACCTTCTCCGGCCGTCCACAAGAGCTGAAACTCCCCTCCGCACCGGAACATTTCCTGCGGTACTTTGAAGAGGACAATATGCCTCAGACCAAGTTGCACCGGGACCTGGAAGGCGGTATGACCGTATCTCTGGGCCGGTTGCGTGAGGACAGCCAGTACGACTACAAGTTTGTGGGTCTCCCCCACAACACCCTGCGTGGCGCCGCCGGTGGCGCCGTGCTGTTGGCCGAACTGCTGTGCGCAGACAACTACATCTGATAGCCTAAACAATATAATAGACGAAAGGTGGTATCCCTATGACGAAGCAAACGGTGTTTACGGGTGCCGGCGTGGCATTGGTCACCCCTATGCATCCCGACGGCAGTGTCAACGAACAGAAGTTGCGCGAGTTAGTGGATTTCCAGATCAACGGCGGCACCGACGCCTTGATCGCCGTAGGGACCACCGGCGAAGCGTCCACCCTCAACATACAGGAGCATATGCGTGTGGTGGAGATCGTCATAGAACAGGCCAACGGACGGGTGCCGGTGATTGCCGGTACCGGCTCCAACGATACCGCCCATTGTATGCAATCCTGCCGCACGGCCCAACGGCTGGGCGCTGACGGTCTATTGTTGGTAACCCCCTACTACAATAAGACATCCCAACGGGGACTTATCGCCCACTACAGTC